>NZ_FZQY01000007.1 GCF_900199585.1 Helicobacter sp. 'house sparrow 1'
ATTAAAGACAATCATCGAATCTATTTTGATTTTGAAAGAAGTTTTGGAGGAAAGATTATTACAGATTATCAAGTAAATCTTTGATATAGATATAGCTTTGGTTCTTCCAAATATACTCCATATAATGGGGTTTCTACAACAGAAATTAAGCAAGTAGAATCTATTAAAGAAATGGCACCAACCAAAGGATTTTATCTACAAGTATTTGAAAAAGATAAGCTCTCTAAAAAAGAAGAAAATACTCTAAAGAAAATAAAAGATCTTAGAGTTCAAAATAAAGGAAATTCTAAAGTTTATCTAGTAGGTCCATTTAACAGTGAGCAGGATGCATCAAAACAAAAAGATCAAATGCAAGGCATATTAAAAGAATTAAATTCAAATGCTAATGTGATTGTAGTGGAATAAGTTTTAAACCCTAACTCTCATCAGAGTTAGGGTTATTTATCAGATAGAAAAACATAGAAAAACTAAAAGATGCAATGCATCAATGTTCTTTAAAATAAAGAGAACTTTCCTTCTCTTGCCACCACTTAATTTTTCTTTTCAAAGATTTTTTTATAAAACAAATCTTTAATAACTTAACATGACAAACAATGCGACAATATACTTTGAAAGTTTTAGTATATTTATAATAGACTCCTATTAAGTGGTGGTAGGAGAGGGAAAAGAAAGTTTTAGAATTTTATAAGTTTTAATTCAGTCTAAAATGGATAGTAAGATTATTTTTTTGTTGCTGAGAAAATAAAATACTTTTTTTAGCGATCCATAACTTATTGGGCGTCGTGCTTCTTTGATTCTTTTGAAGTAAGCTCAAAGCTAAAGTAGTGCTTGTCTTCACCGACAACAACTTCAATTTTAAATGTTTTATTATCTATTATTTTCTTTGGAAGAAATACAACAAACCCACCTAAAAAATTATCTGTATTTAAGGTTGTTTTCTTTAAATAGTTAGAAAGAAGAATTTTTCTACTAAATTCAGATTCTTTAAAATAGAGATCATCGTTATTATTAAGAAAAAAGATACCGCCATATAAAGTAAAAAAAATATTTGATCTTTGAGAAGAAGCTATAGGAGGGGTGGGAATATTGAAATTTTCAAGACTATTTTTGAAATTATAGCCACTTGAAAGTATTTCTTTTGGAGCAAGAGGTAAGATAGTGTCATTATCTTGCAATAGCTTAATATGATTAAAATCAAAAATAATATCTTTTGCTTTAGCAGTAATTAAAAGCATAAAAGGAGTGTTTTGAATATATACATCTTGTGCAATTTCAAGCCTTACCTCAGAATCCTTTTGTTTGGATAAAAGAACTTTTTTACCTTGGAGGAAATTATAACTTTGATTGGGTTTTATATCAAATACAGATGAACATCCACTCATCAAAAATAAAACGATAATGGGAACTAATTGAATTGCTACTCTCATAATATTCTATTTTTTCTTGTATTATTTGATGGCAATATTACAAAAAAAAGGTATCAAAATGCAAACAATACAGATTGCACACGGTAGTGGTGGGGCACAAACAAATGAATTAATTGAAAAGATTTTTTTGAAGTATCTAGGAAGTTTTTTTGTAAGTCAAGGGGAAGATGGGGGAGTGTTTGATGCAAACTCTAAGAAATATGTAGTTAGTACAGATTCTTTTGTGGTAAGTCCTTTATTTTTTTCTGGAGGAGATATAGGAAAGCTTAGTATTTGTGGAAGTAGTAATGATGTAGTAATGATGGGTGCTATTCCTAGATTTGTAACCTTAGGATTTATTATGGAGGAAGGGCTTGAAATTTCTGTGTTAGAGAAGATTTTAGAGTCAATGCAAAAGGAATTAGCTCAAACCAACTTAAAAATTTTATCTGCTGATACCAAGGTGGTTGGTAAGGGCAGTGTGGATAAAATCTTTATTAATACTACTGCGATTGGGGAGGTTATTTGTGATATTAGCATCCAAAATCTTCAAGAAGAGGATGTAATTATTTTAAGTAGTGATATTGGAAATCACGGTAGCGTTATTTTTTGTGAAAGAAATGATTTAGGCATTACTTCAAATATTCAAAGTGATTGCAAACAACTTTATGGACTACTTGAGAACATCTTAAAAAATAATGAAATAAAAATTCATACAATAAGAGATGCTACAAGAGGCGGATTAGCATCTGTTTTAAACGAATGGGCTCAATCTTCTCAAATGGATATTTTAATCCAAGAGGAGGCAATTAGAATTAGTAATGAAGTAAGGGGTATTTGCGAGATTTTAGGACTTGAAGCCTATGCTTTGGCAAATGAGGGGGTTTGTGTAATAGCCTTGCCTCAAAGATATGCAAATCAGGTCTTAGAAATGCTTCAATCCCATAGTGATGGAAAAAATGCAAGTATTATTGGAAAAGTTATCCAAAAACAAACACAATTCCCAAGAGTAATATTGCAAAATGCCTGGGGAAGCAAAAGATTTTTAGATCTTCCACAAGGGGAATTGCTTCCTAGAATTTGTTAGTTGTTAGGCCAATTTCCATTGTAAAGTTTTTCCACAATTTAGAGGAATAATTCTGTCATTGCCTATAGAAATTTCACTAGGAATGATAGTTGGTTGCTTGATTAGTTTAACAAGTTTTGTATTTTTAAAACTTAAATTATAGTTTTTTATCGCATTGTCGCTGACAAAACTTTGTAAATTATCCAAAGCATTATGCTTTTCAAAAAGCTCTACAAGACTTTCAAGTAGATAGGGAGCAGAAAAAATTCCAGCAGAGCTATTTTCACATAATTTTTTACTTAAAAGATGTGGAGCACTATCTGAACCAAAAGATACCTTAGGGTGCGCTTGAAGCGCAAGCTCTAGAAGCATTTCTTTGTCTTTTGGGGTCTTGAGAATAGGCTTGCAAAAATAATGAGGATTTAAGCCTTTTCCCAAAAGGTCATCTAGGTCCATAGTAATATGATGCAAAGTCAGTGTTGCATAGAGATTCTCAAAGTTTTCTAAGGCTTGAATGCTTCTATGATCACTCATATGCTCTAAAATAATCTTTAATTTTGGAAAATTTTTAGATAGTTTTTCAAATACTTTTAAAAACTCATACTCTCTATCTAGGCTAAAACCATTGCTTTCACCATGAATACTCAAAATAAAACCTAAATCTTGCGCAATCTCTAAGATTTTTAAAACCCCATCATCTAATATATCTTCAACACCATTGGAAGAATTTGTAGTAGAACCTTTGGGATAAAGCTTTAAGACTTTAAATCCCTTTTCAAGTGCTTTTTCCAATTCTTTTTGATTTAACTCTTGATTAAGATAGATACTCATAATTGGATAAAAATCTTTTGCAAGTCTTTTTATTTCTTGATAATAATTATCTGCAAGATTGGCATTTGTAAGAGGTTGTTTTAAATTTGGCATTACTACACCACCTAGGAATCTATCCGCGCTAAATGGTAATACAGATTCTAAGATCTCTCCTTCTCTTAAATGCAAATGCATATCTAGAGGATTTTTTAAAGTAATTGTATCCACGATATAACTCCTTTAGGCTAAATTATTGTAGCAATAGTATCTAACTTTATTGAGTAATTCATATATAGAAGAGAGTTTTTAATGTATTTAAGGTTTAAATTCAGCCTATGTTCTCTAATTCTTTAGAAATCATAGAGGTAAAAATACCCCAATAAGGCTTGTCATTAGGAATTTTAGAGGAAAAATCTTCTAAAATCGAATAATAATCTTGAAGAGTTAAAGCCCCCTTGAGAAGCTCATATTTTAAATAAAGCCAATAGGTGTTTAAAACATCACTCTGGCAGTAATCTTGAATCCTTTTTAGTTTTTCTGCAAGATCGTTATTATCTTCATAATAAATTTGATGCACAAAATCCCCACTTATATCATATTTCCCGGGTAGATTAAGCATTACGCAGATATCATCAAGTTTCATTCCCCTGATACTCCCAAAGTGGCTTAATGCATCTAGTAAATCTGTATGAAATCTCTCACTATATCTTTGACGATAATTTTCCCATTTATTTTTATTAAATTGAGGATTATCATTTTCATAATATGCCGTTGCAGAAAGATTATAAAACATTGCTCTTAGCATTATTGTAGGAATATCAAAATTCCTTCCATTATAACTTACCAGTTTTGGATTTTTTCGATCAATAAAAGCAAGAAAATCTCCAATGATAGATTTTTCATCATCATCTCTTCCAAAATTACCAACTTTAATGAAACGACCATAATCATCTGCAATTACGCTTGAAATTGCTACGATTTTATGTAAATTTATGGGTAAAAACTCACTACCTGTTTTTTCTTTTTGAAGCTCAAAAGCTTTTTGACAAAGTATTAAATCATTGGTTTCTTCTTGACCTAGAAACTGCCTAAGCAATGCAACATTTGGAACTGTTTCAATATCAAATACACAAATCATAATATGGATTTTATCACATTAATGTCATATCATTCGTTTTTATGGTAGTATTATTTTTCATCAAAAAAATAATACGAAACTAAAGGATTGTTTATGAGTGGATATAAGGGAGTGTTTTTTTTATCTCTTTTTGCTCTTGCTTGTGCACAAGAAGAGCAAAAAGAGTTGGATGCAATTGTAGAAACCTCAAATAGAATGCCCACGCTAATTACAGAGGCACCTGGTAACATTAGTACAGTAGATCAAAAGCAAATTAGACTACAAGCTTCCAAGCAAATGAGTGATGTGATTGGAAAAGTAGCTGGTGTTAGAATAGATAAAGAGATTGGTTATAACGGACGCCCTCAAGTCTTTATGCGAGGAATTCCTTATGGAACAATTCTTATGTTGGATGGTGTAATTTTAAATGATTTAGAAGGCGAGATAAGAATCTTGCAATCTATCAGTCCTTATGATATTGATAGGGTAGAAATTGTAAGAGGGGCTTTTTCAAGTTTATATGGAACCGGAGGTGTTGGAGGTGTAATTAATTTTATTACCAAGATGCCAACAAAACTTGAAGGTCAAGCCACTATTGGATATGGCAATGAAATTGTCAAAAATGGTGCGGAGAAAAATCTAATTAAGGGATATATTAGCCTAGGTAATGTATTTTTGGAAAATCGCTTAAGAGTTAGAGCAAGTTATGCTTTTACTACTTCAGAAGGTGCTTACAGAGTTCCTGCCACTGCAAAACTACCTTCTGGTGCCACTGCAAATGCTACATTGACTGATGGAACTGCATTGCAAAATGGTATGATGGTAGGATGGATTGGAAGAACAGCTTATCTTACACAAGATGCTAGAGTAAAACTAGAATATGATTGGAATGATGCTGATACCACAAGCTTTACTTTTAATGTCTCTACAATTTCAGAAAATCAACATGATCCCATCTCTTATCTTAAAAATTCTTCTAATGGAACAATATTTGGATATGAGACAACTTTAAATCAATCTTCAGATGGGGCAAAAACTACTGGTTATTATAATCCTTTCATTGGAACTGGCTGGGGAGGATTTAGACAAGAATATAATATTGTAGGTTCTCTTTCTCACAAACATTATTTTAATGATACATCTTTCTTAAATGTTGTATTGGCAAGTGTTAATCTAATTAATTATTGGAATGATGGTTGTAATGGAGCAAATTGTACAGACAAGGTATCAGGTCAAGATGCTATAACTCAAGGACATCAATCTTATGTATTTGGGGGCAGGGGAAGTAGTTCAGATAATTTTGCTTCAAGCAATTATTTAGACATTGTCTATTCTAATCAAATGAATGAAAAACATTCCATTGTAAGTGGTTTTCAAGCAAGAATAATGACCTCCATCAATGAAAGAAATTATGTGAGTGATTTTGCCGCACAACAATTTTGGAAATATTATGATGGGACTTATGCTAGGGACACAAGTGCAGCTTACACTCTAGCAGCCTTTGCAAATTGGCAAGCAAAATGGAATCAATATCTCTCTACAAATTTGGGTTTAAGATTGGATTATTGGAAAAATTTTAATATGAGTACTTTTGATCATACCGCAATTGACCCGAGCTTACAAAAATTTGATAGCACAAATAAATTTTTTCCATCACCAAAATTTGCAATCAATTACAACCCTTGGAAATATACAACTCTAAAAGGTTCAATTGGTATAGCTTTTAGAGCACCTAATACAAGGCAAATGTTTGCACATTCTCACGATGGCGATTACCAAATTTCAAATCCCACACTTTCTCCAGAATATGGTTTGCAGTTTGATATAGGGATTGAGCAAAGAAATCCTTATGGAGGCATAGTAAAAGTTTATTACTATCAAACTGAAATGTATAATGCAATTTATAAGAGTGGGGCAGGAACACAAGATGATCCTTTTGTAAATAGAAATGGTGGTCGAAGTAGATTTAATGGTGTGGAAATTGAGTTAGAACAAAAAATTTATAAGGCTCTATCTTTAAGCGCCAATTATACATATACAAGAGCAATTTTACTAAAAGATCCTCAAAATCCGGAATTTAATGGAAATCAGCTTGCTTCAATTCCTAGACATATGGGAGGACTTTCTTTAAACTATGGTGAAGATCAAGGATTTTATGGTAGTTTGCAGATGAGAGCTCAAAGTGGTGCTTTTACAAGTATCAAAAACATACCTCCAAAACTTGCATTTAATAATGTTACAGAAAGGGTTATTTTTAATCTCAAATTAGGGTATGAATTTAAAAATAAAAATTATATTTCACTAAGTTTTTTAAACTTTACAAATGAAAAATATTATGATTACTATCGTGGTCCTGGAGCTAGTTTTTTTGTTGAGTTTGGTGGCAAATTCTTTTAAAATATCTATAAAATAAGAGCAAAATCCAAAAAATCTAGTAGAATACTTGCTTTAAGTTAATAGTTGATAAGAATTAAGTAAAAAAATATTAGATATCAGAATTTTTATATTAGGGTTTTGTATGAAGAATTTAAGTCAAATATTTCTATGCTTTGGATTTTGTTGGGGTATTGCATTAGCAGATTCAAATATCCCAAAGCAAAGCAATATTTTACAAAAAACTGATCAAGAAGAGTATAAAGAGGAAGGAGGGGAGTTAAAAGAGGAAGTCTCAAAAGCTCTTGAGTCGAAGAAAAAAACTTCTTATGAAAAGCTTATTGAAAAGGAAAAAGAGTTGCAGGTCTCTAGGGAGAGCGTTCCTGTGACAGAGGTAAAATATTTAATTAAAACACCTGTCCCAAAAACAGCAAAATATTTACCCTTCTTGCAAACTTTGCTAAATATACAGCCAGGAACACTACCAAATCCTATAGGAGTTTCCCTTATTGGTAGTTATACACACGAGAGATATAGAGTAGTGGAATTTAATGGAAAAATGGGAGACATTGGAGGTAAATTTAAGAGTGAGCTAGGGGGGCTTTGCTCCTCTCTGGGTCCAATTGCAGGTAGATTATGTCAATCTACCATAAGTGGTATTGGGGATGGAATCAATACTGCAGTAGGAGCCGGAAAGTCTAAAAAATGGGATCTTTCTGAGGGAATAGTGGATGTTAAAACAACTGCTGTGGGTGTTAAAGCAGATATGTATCTTTTTCCTTTTATGAATATTTTTGTTACTACTGCTTATTTAAGTGTTGAGCAAAGTACAAATGTAGGAACTGCCACTATTACTACAGAGCCAACCAAGATTCTTGGTCAAAATATTGGAAGTTTTTCATTACCTTTTAATGTTGGCACTATCAGTAATAAATTAGATGGCTTTTTAGTGATGGCAGGAACAAATCTAGCTATAGGCTATAAAGGATTCTTTCTCTCCTGTATGATTTCTGGAGGATATGTAAGACTAGATGATTTAAAAAATAATATTAAAGGTTTTGTTGAAAAGCCCTATATGTATATTGCCCCAAGGATTGGCTATACCTATAATGGTATTTTTACAGTACATACAGGTGTGCAAAGAATCCAACTTTTTGGAGAAACAAAGGGAAGTGATCTGAGTCAGATTACAGGAGGATTGGTTGCAGGATATACCACAAAAATCGATAAATTTCCTGTAACTTTTCTAGCGGGAGCTCAATTTATGTTTATGAGAGATTTAGGACTTGCTATTGAATATGTTGGAAGTCCTGATACAAATGGTATTAATGCAGAGCTTGTATATAGATTTTAGTTTAAATTGATGCAAAGACTTATATTATTTTTTGGAACTATTTTATTTTGTTTTGGTGTTGAATATGAAGATTTTTTTGGAAAACACTATTTGGAAAAGGTCCCACAAAGGGTTGTTTATCTTAGTACCTATATTGAAATGCCTGCAATGCTTGAAATTTGGGATAAGGTTGTAGGAATTTCTAGCTATGCCTTTGATGATGATATAGTAAAACAGACTGCTCCACTTGATAAAATCCAAAAATTTCCAACAGATCATTATGCAGGAATTGATATTGAAAAATTAAAAAAAATGCAAGTGGATTTAGTAATTACCTATCCTGCTGACCTTAAATCAATTGAATTTGCAAAGAAGTTTGGTATTAACTTTTTTGCTGCAAAAAGCAAGAAGATTGATGAAGTTTTAAGAGATATACAAATTCAAGCAAAAATTTTTAATAAACAAGAAGGGATGCAAGTAAAGATTTCTAAAATGAAAGAAATTCTTGAATTGATTGAAAAAAGAGTTCCAAAACAAAAAAAGAAAAAAGCCATTGAGATTTTTCATAAAATCAATCAAGTCAGCGGAAAAGAAAGTTTAGATTCTGATATTTTATCAAAAGGTGGGGTAGATAATGTTGGAGAAAGGTATATCAAGCAAGGAAGAGGAGAAATAAATCTGGAAAATCTTATTGTAGAAAATCCTGATATCATCTTTTTATGGTGGCTAAGCCCCTATGAAGTAAAAGATATTTTAAGCAATCCTCAATTACAAACACTCAAAGCTGTGAAAAATAAACAGGTTTTTAAATTACCAGCAATGGATATAGCTGGACCAAGAATACCTCTAATTGCTCTATATATCGCTATGAAAAGCTATCCAGAGATGTTTTTAGATATAAAATATGAAGATATTTTACAGGAGTATTATAAAGTTATTTTTTAGGTAATAGCTCCAATGTTTTTTTAACCTTTCTGATTAGAGAGTCTTTAAAGCAACGAGTGAAAGCTATAAATACATAAATTGGAAAAAATAAGGCCAACCTTCTAATAGTCTTTATCTTCTTAAAGAGGGTCTTTATATTTTTTGGATCATTATTAAAGAACTTTTTAGTATGTTTTGGATAAAAAATATAAAAGTATTGGATTGCAAGGACAAAAAATTCTTTGATTTGCTGTAGTAAAATTGCCTTTTGATCTTGATCTATATTTGGAAGCTTCATTAAATTAAAAAAAGTTTCAATAATTTTTGTATAAGAATAGGCACTATAATAGACTTTCAAGTTAAAATAACTCTCAAAATTACCTCTTAGTTCCTCTAAATAAATTGGCATTCTTTTTGGAAATTCTTCTTTTTTTGAGAAGTGAGATAAAGAAGATGCCCTCACTAAATAATTAACTCCAATAAAATTTTTAAAATAAATTTTTTGACTAAAAAGAAGTAAGATTGTCCCAAAATCGCAATCTTCATAATCAATGCCATATTGAAATCTCAAGGTATAAAAATCCAATCTCTTAGCCAAAAACATCCCCTTCCATACCCAAGGCGTATATCTACTTTTTGCTTGAGAAAAATATTCTTTACCATTGTCCCAAATTTTAGTATCTAGCGGATCTATCAGACACCTTTCTGGAAAACTTGAACCTGTAGATTCTGCAACATAATTAAAGTTATGCCATATAACATCATATTTTTCTTGCAATAAGGGCTTGATGCAATTATAAATACAATCTAGCTCAAAACTATCATCACTATCTAAAAAATGGATATAACAATTTTGTGGCATCTCTTGCAAAATAAAAGAAGAGCTGTCAATCAAATCAGTTTCAACAAATCGCGGACTTACTAAATTAAAATGTGCTTTTATAAAAGATGATTGAATTTCTACAAGCTCCTCATTAAAACTAAAAGCTTTCTTCCGTGAAAACACTTTTTTGTCTATAGTAAATTTTTTTTCTATAACTTCTCTTAATGTTAATGTTTTAATAAACTCTATACCCATATTTCTAGCACTAGACAATCCGCCATTTGGTTTATTAATGAGAAAGATTCTTGAATCTTTTTGTAGATACTCTTTGGCTATTTCCAAGCTTCTATCTGTACTTCCATCATTTACAAGGATAATATCTAGATTTTTAAAAGTCTGTAAAATTACGCTATCAAGACATTTTCGAAGATATTTTTCTACATTGAAGATTGGAATAATAATTGAAACATTAATAGGGGAGGGTGGATTTAGTTGCATACAATAAAATTAGCCTTCCTGTGAATTAAACAATAACTATTTGAAATAATATTAAGAAATTATCAATTTTTTATCAATTTTTTATCAACTGTTGATCTAAAAAGAGTTAAATATGAAAATATTAGCAATTCTACTAGCCGCTAATATTTTTATAATAAAGGAGAAAAGATGAGACTCACCCCAAGAGAAATGGACAAGATGATGCTTCATTATGCTGGCGAATTAGCCAAAAAGCGTAAAGAAAGAGGAATCAAGCTGAACTATGTCGAAGCGGTTGCCATGATTAGTATGGAAATAATGGAGTTGGCAAGAGAAGGCAAGAAGAGTGTTGCTGAGTTAATGAGTTATGGCAAACAGATATTAAAAGCGGATGATGTAATGGATGGAGTTGCAAGTATGATTCATGAAGTACAAGTGGAAGTGAGTTTTACAGATGGAACAAAACTTGTTACAGTTCACAGCCCTATTGAAGATAATGGAAAATTTACCCCAGGGGAATATATTTTAAAAGATGAAGATATTCTTTTAAACAAATCAAAAGAATCCATAGAATTAAAGGTTGTTAATAATGGTGATAGACCCATACAAGTTGGATCGCATTTTCATTTTTTTGAAACCAATAAATTATTGAGTTTTGATAGAGAAAAAGCTTATGGAAAGCGCCTAGATATTGCATCTGGAACATCTGTAAGATTTGAACCTGGTGAAAGCAAAACAGTAAGATTAATTGATTTTGGTGGAAATCAAAGAATCTATGGTTTTAATGATTTAAATAATGGTCAAATCAATGAGGATAACAAGGCAAGGGCATTAAAGAGAGCGCAAGAAAAAGGCTTTATAAAGTAATTGAAGGAGTAAAAGATGGTAAAAATTTCAAGAAAAGAATATGCATCAATGTATGGGCCCACTGTGGGTGATAAAGTAAGATTGGGAGATACCGAACTTTTTGCAGAAATTGAAAAAGACTATACAGTATATGGAGAAGAAATTAAGTTTGGTGGTGGTAAGACAATTCGGGATGGAATGGCACAAAGTGTAAGTAGTAATGGAGAAGAGCTTGATGCGGTTATTACAAATGCTATGGTGATTGATTATACAGGTATTTATAAAGCAGACATTGGTATAAAAGATGGAAAAATTGCTGGTATTGGTAAAGCTGGAAATAAAGACACTCAAGATGGTGTAGATAATAATCTTATCGTAGGAACAGGAACAGAGGCAATTGCAGGGGAAGGAATGATTGTCACTGCGGGTGGAATTGATACACATATTCATTTTATTTCTCCTACACAAATTCCAACGGCTCTTTATAGTGGAATTACCACAATGATTGGTGGAGGAACAGGTCCTGCAGCAGGAACATTTGCCACAACTTGTACTCCTGGAAAATGGAATATGAAGCAAATGTTGCGTGCTACAGAAGAATATGCTATGAATATTGGACTTTTTGGAAAAGGAAATAGTTCAAATGAAGAAGCATTGAGCGAGCAGATTAAAATGGGTGCTTTAGGACTTAAAGTGCATGAGGATTGGGGTTCTACTCCTGCAGCAATTAATCATTCCTTAAATGTAGCAGAAAAATATGATATTCAAGTAGCAATACACACAGATACTTTAAATGAAGCAGGTTGTGTTGAAGATACGCTTAAGGCAATTGGAGGAAGAACTATTCACACATTTCATACAGAAGGAGCTGGTGGAGGTCATGCCCCAGATATTATTAGAGCAGCAGGTGAGGCAAACATATTACCAGCATCTACAAATCCCACTATTCCTTTTACAAAAAATACTGCAGATGAACATTTGGATATGTTGATGGTATGCCATCACTTAGATAAAAATATCAAAGAAGATGTAGCTTTTGCAGATAGTAGAATTAGACCAGAAACAATTGCTGCAGAAGATGCGCTTCATGATATGGGAATCTTCTCAATTACAAGTTCAGATTCTCAAGCAATGGGAAGAGTAGGAGAAGTTATCACAAGAACTTGGCAAACAGCAGATAAGTGTAAAAAAGAATTTGGTAGATTAGAAGAAGAACAAGGAGATAATGATAATTTTAGAATTAAAAGATTTATTTCAAAATACACAATCAATCCTGCCATAGCTCATGGAATCTCAGAATATGTAGGTTCAATTGAAGTTGGAAAAATTGCAGATTTAATTCTTTGGAAACCAAGTATGTTTGGGGTAAAACCTGATGTAATTATTAAGGGGGGAATGATTGTAGCTTCTAAAATGGGTGATGCAAATGCCTCAATTCCAACTCCAGAACCAGTAGTTTATACAGATATGTTTGGTGCTCAAGGTGGTGCTAAATATGATTGTGCTGTGACTTTTGTTTCAAAAGTAGCTTTTGATGCAAATATTAAAGAGCAAGTAGGACTAAATAGGAATGTCTTGCCTGTGAAAAATTGCAGAAATATTACAAAGAAAGATATGAAATTTAATGATGTGATTACAGATATATTTGTAGATCCTGAGACTTATGAAGTAAAAGTCAATGGAAAGAAGGTTACTTCTAAATTTGTGGATAAAGTAGCCTTAGGACAACTTTACAACTTGTTTTAGTTTAAGGAGAGAAGATGTTAGGTATTGTGTTGATGTATGTTGCCATTGTTTTAATTAACAATGGTATTTGTCGTATTTCAAACATTGATGGTAAGACTGTGTCTGTGATGAATATTTTTGTCGGTTTATTATCAGTGATTGCAAATATTGTAGTGATTGTTCATGGGGATTTTGGAGATGGTGGAAAGAATGATTTTTATGCCGCTGCTACAGGTCTTCTTTTTGGTTTTACTTATCTTTTTGTTGCCTGCAACAACCTCTTTAAACTTGATGGTAGGGCTTTTGGCTGGTATAGTCTTTTTGTTGCAATTAATTCCATACCAGCAGCATATCTAAGCTATGCTGAAGGCACCGCAGAAGGTATTGCATTTGCATATATTTGGATTGCTTGGGGTGTATTGTGGTTTACAGGTTGGGTAGAAGCTGTCTTAAAAAAAGAATTAAAGTTTGTTCCTTATTTAGCAATTGCTGAGGGAATCTTTACAGCTTGGATTCCTTCTTGGTTAATCCTAACAGGATATTGGAACTAATGCTTATAGAACGCATCCTAGGAAATATAAAAGAACAAAAGGATACAAAAAAAGTATCTATTGATATTGTTTGGATTGAATGGTATGAGACAAGAAAAAAGATTGCAAGACTGAGGACATCGCAGGGTCGAGAAATTGCAATGAGACTTACTGATATCCCAAAAAGTGGTATAAATGATGGAGATATACTTTATAGAGATGAAGATTTTATGATTATTATTTCTATAAGACCAGTCAAAGTGCTTTATATTTTTTTACAAGATGTTGTTGATGTTGCAAAAGTTACTTATGAAATAGGCAATCGTCATATGCCACTATTTTTTGGAGACAATCCAATGGAGTTGCAAACCCCATTGGAGTTTCCTCTGCAAGTTTTATTGGATAAATTAGCAATACAATATAGCATTAAGGAATCAGTATTGGATTCTAAAAATAGGCTAAATGTTAGTATGCCTCATTCTGAGATTAAAAGTAAATTAGAACTTAGTAAAAATTTTGAGGTCAAAATAACAAAAAAGGCATAATAATGGATTTTTTATTACTACAGATTAATGATTCTTTATTTCCCATAGGAAGCTATACGCAATCTTTTGGCTTAGAAAGTTATATTCAGTTGGGTTATGTAAAAAACAAAGAAGATGCTCTAGAATATTTAAAATCAAATCTAAATTCACAAATGCTTTATACAGATTTATTGGCAATTAAACTTATTTATAATGCTAATAAGGATCTTAATAAGATTTTAAAGATTGAAGAATATATGAATGCTGCTACCTCTCCAATGGAATTGCGAGAGGGTTATATAAAGTTAGGTTCAAGATTTATTAAAACTATTCAGTCTATGCCCTTAGAATCTAATACTTTCTTTTTGGAGTATATAAAATCTACTTTATATCCTTTTCATGCTACTGCTTATGGAAGTTTTTGTGTTTCTTATGATATGGATATGGAAGTTGCAATCAAGCATTATTTGTATGCACAGACTTCAGGTATTGTCACAAATTGCGTAAAAACAATTCCTTTATCACAAAATGATGGGCAGGCAATACTAACTTTAATGCATCAAGAATTCAATAAAGTGTATGAAAAACTCAAAACACTTGATCATAATTTATTTTGTAATGCAAGTATCCATAATGATATCAAGGCAATGCAACACGAAAGACTTTATTCAAGATTATATATGTCATAAAATTAGAGGAGAAAAAATGGTAAAAATTGGTATTTGTGGTCCTGTTGGTAGTGGTAAAACAGCCCTTATTGAATGCTTAACAAGATTAATGAGCAAGGATTATTCTATGGGGGTGATTACAAATGATATTTATACAAAAGAAGATGCAGAGTTTATGAGTAAGAACTCTGTAATGCCAAGAGATAGAATTATTGGGGTAGAAACTGGAGGATGCCCACATACAGCTATTAGAGAAGATGCGTCAATGAATTTAGAGGCTGTAGAGGAGATGATGCGTAGATTCCCCGACCTTGAAATATTATTAATAGAGAGTGGTGGTGATAATCTTTCTGCTACCTTTAGTCCGGAATTGGCAGATTTTAGTATTTTTGTTATTGATGTAGCAGAAGGAGATAAAATACCTAGAAAAGGTGGTCCTGGTATTACAAGATCAGACTTACTTGTTATTAATAAAATTGACTTAGCTCCCTATGTTGGTGCTGATTTAGGGGTAATGGAGAGAGATTCTTTAAAAATGAGAGGAGAAAAACCCTTTATTTTTACAAATATTAGAGAAAAGCAAGGTATAGATGAGATTATTGCTTGGATTAAAAAATATGCTCTTTTAGAGGGGTTTTAATTAATGAGCAATTATACTCAAGAAAGTATTTTGGAATTAACAACAAAGCTTGGAGTTGGAGGAAAAAGTGTAATTGAACATGTTTTTTTTACTCCACCTTTAAAAATTATTAATCCTATTTATGAAGAAGATGTTGCAAACATTATGCTTTTATCAGTTTCTGCTGGTTTGATGAAAGATGACAAGCAAAGAATTGATATAAAAATAGGGGCGGGAAGTCAAATCAAACTTACTTCTCAAAGTTATGAGAAGATACATAATACTTTAGATGGAAAAGCTAGTAGGAAATCAAAAATTATTCTAGAAGATGAAGCGTATTTAAATTATACGCCGCTGCCTACAATCCCCTTCAAAAACTCAGATTTTGAAAATGCAACAAGTATTTTTTTGCAAGAAAATTCAACACTCCATTATGGTGAGATTTTTTGTGCAGGAAGGGTAAGTAGAGGAGAGATTTTTGAGTTTAAAAATTTTATTTCAAGGTGCCATATCTATTGTAATGAAAAGTTACTTTTTTTTGACAATATGTCCTTAAATCCTAGAGAAACGAAATTAACCAGTGTGTGTATGTTTAATAAATTCACTCATTATTTAAATTTAATCATCTGGGACAAGAATCAGGATATAGACTTGCTTTATGAAAAGTTAAAAGACACCAAGATAAATGCAGGAATTACTAAGAATGCAAATGGTGTCATTGTGATTAGAGCATTGGATTATGAGAGCGAAAGATTATTAGATCTAAAATCTTATCTAGGGTTTTAAGATAAGATTCTATTTGCATAAAATTGATGCTTAAAATCCTGCCATTTATTATTTAAAATGGCTTCTCTTGCGTTTCTTGTAAGCGTGATATAGTAGTGGAGATTATGCAATGTTGCAAGTCTGAAGTAGGTAATTTCATTGGCTCTAAATAAATGATGCAAATAAGCTCTTGAGAAATTTTTGCAGGTGTAGCATTGACAGTTTTCATCTATAGCAATGTCTTCTAGTTTGTGAATGGAAGATTTAATATTAACTTTTCCAAAGGTAGTGAATAAACTACCATTTCTTGCATTTCTACTAGGCATCACACAATCAAACATATCCACCCCTCTATCAATTGCTTCAATAATATTTTCAGGGGTTCCTACTCCCATTAAGTATCTTGGCTTATTGGTAGGAATAAAAACATTAACATAATCAATGCAATCATACATCTCTTGAGCACTTTCTCCAACAGCCAATCCACCAATTGCAAAACCATCAAAATCCAGCAATTCACAAAGCTCTTTTGCACTTTTTTCCCTCAGTTCCTTATCATTTCCTCCTTGAATGATTGCAAATAAATTATTATCTAGGCCTATTCCCCTTTCTTGTTGTTTTTTGTGATATAAAAGGCTTTCCTTTGCCCATCTTGTCGTGGTATCCACAGATTGCATAATTCTTTGTTTATTGGATGGAAGTCCAATAAGATCATCTAAAACCATCATAATATCACTATTTAAATTATATTGGATATCTAGAACTTTTTGAGGTGTGAAGAAATGCTTGCTTCCATCAATATGAGATTTAAAGGCAATACCATTGGGATCTTTTTTCATATTTTTACTTAAACTAAAGGCTTGAAAACCTCCGCTATCTGTTAAAAAACTATAGGGATACTTTGTAAAATGATGCAATCCATTTAAATCTCTAATCACTTCTGAGGATGGTCTTAAGTAAAGATGATAAGTATTGGCTAATATGATTTTAGCATCAAGGTGGAGGATTAGATCAGAAAAATCTAGACCTTTTACACAAGCTTGGGTTCCAACTGGCATAAAGACAGGAGTGTGTATAGTTGAGTGTTTAGTCTTAATAGTTGTAGCTCTTGCATTTTGAGAAATATTATCTACTTGAAAAATCATCTTTAAGCCTTATTTTGATATAATCTTGGTATTTTTGTTAATATTAATAATTGGGGAACTTGGGTGAAAAAAATCGTTCTAATACTCGATGGAATTGTAGCAAAAAAATTTTTACAAAATGTCTTAGAAAAATATTTTAGTAACAACACTTATATCGTAATTTCCAAAGATGGAAATATGCTTCCTAGTGAAATACCAAATGGTTTTTATTTTTATACTTTTGATCCAACTTCTCCCTATAGACTTTTAAATGTTATTGATTCAGAAGTTAGTGATATTTTAATTTTTATGGAAGATGCTAAAGAAAAAGAAGTAATTAGTGAGATTGTTACAAAAACTTACACTGGGGCTCATATTGTCATTAATGTAAAAAATGCAGAAGAAGCACAGCAATACAAGGATAATGATAGGATCTCTATCATTGATGAATCAATTCTGCTTTCTAGCGCATTGACTTCTAAATTGCCAAATGTTCCAAGAACACCCCAAAATTTTGGGTTTGGATTAGGAGAAATAATGGAGATAACTGTTCCCTTTGGAAGTGTTTTTGCATATCGTCACATTGGATCTATTCAGCAAAAAAATTATCGTATCGTTGGGATTTATAGACAGAATGATTTCTTATTAAGCACATATTCTTTAGTTATTCAACCCAATGATACAATGCTAATTGCTGGAGATCCTAAAGTATTAACCCAAGTTTATCATCAAGTTAGAAGCGATATTGGTCAGTTTCCTGCTCCTTTTGGAAAAGATGTATATGTTTATGTTGATATGATTTTACAGAGCTTTGATGAGCTGATGAGAGATCTTAATCAAGCAATTTTATTGCATCGTCATCTTAAAAACACAAAGCTTTATATTATAGTCCTACAACCAAGTGATTTTGACATAGTAAAGAAGATTAAAGAATTGGATAATCCAAATGTAGAAGTGATATTTGATTACAAAAATACGAGTTTTTTAGCGCGTTTTCAAGAGGATTTAAAGAAAAAAATAGGGATTGCTGTAATTGGAAAGGAGTTTTTTATCCAAAGAAAAATTAGAAAGGCTCTATTTAATGGTGGAATCCCTATATTTAAGACAAGTTATAAAGATTTGAATTTATTAAAAGATAGCATTGTTGTTTTTAATGAGGGTATGAGTAAGGGGGAAAATATTTCAGCAGTTATCTTTGATGTTGCAATACAGATGAAACTAAATATTATTGCTTATGATTTTGATCCAGATGAACATTATCAAAATGAAGTTTTAAAAGATTATGAAAGCTTATCAAGGATATTTGATAAAAAGGTTACTTTTGTAAAAACAAAGACGAAGAATCCTATTCTTTTTCTCAAAGAACAAGATGACCCGATGTTGCATTTTTTACCATTTGAAAAGTGCATCACTGGCAGAAGATTCTTTAACTCTCTTTCTACAAAAGTGGAAAAGATTTCTTTTATGCTAGATGATCATCCACAAATTTTTATTCCTATCTTGGAACAAGTTGATGAGTGAGAAGCTTCTTGTTAATTTTACATCCCATTCTTGTGGCTATGAAATTGAATTTGGCGATTTCTTAAAAATAGATTTTCAAAAAAAATACAGCAGGGTTTTGCTTGTAACTAGCCAAAAGGTGGGAGAACTTTATTTATCTCTAGTTTTGCCAAAAATCTGTCATTGTGAAGTTTTTAAGTGTATTTTAAAAGATGGAGAAGAGCATAAAAATTTTTCTAGTATTGAAGAGATATTACAAAAAGCCTTTGAATTTCAGTTAGATAGAAAGTCCTTAATGATTGCTTTGGGTGGAGGTGCCATAAGTGATATGGTGGGGTTTGCAAGTGGTATCTATCAAAGAGGAATTGATTTTATTAATATTCCTACTACTCTTCTTGCACAAGTAGATGCCTCTGTTGGGGGTAAGACAGGTATCAATACGCAGTTTGGAAAAAATCTTATAGGAATCTTCCACCAACCCAAGAAAGTATATATCAGCCCTATTTTTTTAGCTTCTCTTTCTTCTAGAGAAATTAATGCAGGAATAGCAGAAATAATAAAAATAGCAGTATGCTTTGATTCTGATTTTTTTGATTTTTTAACTAAAAGCAATCTCTATCTTCAAAAAGATCTTCAATATGCTATTAAAAAAAGTATTGAATTAAAAGCTAAAGTAATAGAAAAGGATGAAAAAGAAGAAGGGATAAGAGTAGGGCTAAACTATGGTCATACCTTTGCCCATGCTATTGAACTTGAGACAAATTATGTGCAATTTTTACACGGGGAAGCTGTAGCTATTGGTATGCAAATGGCAAATCTTTTGGCACTCAAAATAGGAGTTTTGAAACAAAATGAAATAGAGAAAATAGAGGAGTTGTTAAAAAAATATCATCTCTTGATACAATACAAAATTTATAATCAAAAAAGTTTTTATAAAAGCTTTTTTTTAGATAAAAAAACCCATTATCAAAAGGTTAGATTTGTACTCCCAAATGGTATTGGTGATGTGTTGGTTATGGATGATATCAAAAAAAGTTTTATACTTGAAGTCTTAGAGGTGTTTAGTTGAAAAAGGTTTTATTGCTATTACTAGGATTGGTATTTGTTTTTTCACAAGATGATCTTGAAGAATTGCAAAAAAAGATTCAAAATTTAGATCAAAAAATACAAACAAATGAAAATATTTGGATTCGAAAATATACAAATTTTGAAAATTACAATAAGGTTTATATGCAAATTCAATCCTTAGAGAAGGAATTAAAAAAGAACAAGAATCAGCCAAATAGTCCTGATAGTTCTTTTAAAAAACACCAACTTGAAACCCAAATTGAGACTTTGCAAAAACAACTTGAGCTTTTAAGCCAATATAAGGACAATCCATTTAAAGATTTGATTGAAAAACCAGAAATTGGTGAAGTGGTTAATGTAACCAACCCATTTGCAATTGTTGGTGGTTTTAGCTTTATCAAAAAGGTAGAGAGTCAAAAAAGAAATTTGGGATATAGACAGCAAACTCTAAATGATGCCCTTGAAATATTAAACACAAAATATAAGCTTTTACAAGAAATCTATAAGCTTGATAAAAAAGCTTCAAAAAAACAACTATATCAGACACAAACAAAAATTTTAGAATTGCAATCAGCTCAAGATATTTTAAAAACTACGGTGGATATTTATACAAAAGAAAGCCAAGAGATTGTCAATAAAATCTCAACACAAATTAAAAATCAGATTTTTAAGCTTATTTATATTGCTATTGTGATTTTGGTAAGTTTTGGGATTGCATTTATTTTAAAAGTTTTTTCTCGTAAATATATTCATGATAATGAAAGAGCCTATATGGCCTCAAAGATCATCAATTTCTTTAATATTACAATCATTATACTTATTCTTCTTTTTGCTTATTTGGAAAATGTTACTTATTTAATTGCTGTACTAGGTTTTGCCTCTGCTGGTTTGGCAATTGCTATGAAAGATTTATTTATGAGCTTGCTGGGTTGGCTTGTGATTACCATTGGAGGGAGTGTTCATGTTGGTGATAGGATTAGAATTAGTAAAGATGGATGTATTTATGTGGGTGATGTTTTAGATATTTCAGTTCTTAGAATCACCTTGTATGAGGATGTTACGCTAACAACATTTTTAGATAATAGAAGAGCAGGTAGAATAGTTTTTATTCCAAATAACTATATTTTTACAACAATGTTTTCAAACTATACACACGGAGGGATGAAAACAGTTTGGGATGGGGTTGATTTTGTTATCACATTTGATAGCAATATTCAAAAAGCTTGTATGATTGCAAATGAAGTGGCTACAAAATATTCTAAAGGCTATACCGAAACAACAAGAAAACAACTTAGTAAAATGCGTGATAAATATTCTTTAAGAAATTCTAATGTAGAACCAAAAACTTTTAGTCTTATTGATGGAAGTGGAATAAGAATTTCAGTTTGGTATCAAACCAATGCTTATGCAACACTAAGCCTTAGAAGTGTAATTTCTATGGAAATTATAGAAAGATTATTAAAAGAACAAGATATCAGGATTGCATATAACACTACAAAGCTTATTAAGGATGGAACAGATGGGTTTGGAAACAAAACAGCAAATATGTATCCAATTGAGGTGGAGTAATGAAAGTCTTTTTTAAAACTTTTGGTTGTAGGACAAACTTCTTTGATACACAAGTAATGATAGAAAAATTAAAAGATTTCTCTATCATAGAAAATGAGCATGATGCTGATATTATTATAGTCAATTCTTGCACCGTTACAAATGGTGCAGATAGCGGTGTAAGAAGTTATGTAAATAAAATGAAGCGTGAGGGAAAAAAGATATATTTTACAGGCTGTGGTGTAAAAACACAGGCTAAAAATCTTTTTGACAAGGATTTAATATTTGGAAGTTTTGGACATTCTCACAAAGAAAAGATTAATGATTTTTTGCTTTCAAAAGATCGTTTTTTTATTCAAGAGAGTGAAACTACAAAACACTTAGACAGCACAATAGTTAGTGATTTTTCCCAAAAATCTAGGGCTTTTATCAAAATACAAGAGGGCTGTGATTTTTCTTGTAGCTACTGTATCATCCCCAGTGTAAGAGGTATTGCTAGAAGTTATAGACAAGAGGATATTATCAAACAGATTGATATACTTGCTCAAAAAGGTATTAGCGAGGTTGTATTAACAGGAACAAATGTGGGGAGTTATGGTAGAGACTTGGGTAGCAATATTGCAAGATTAATTAAAGAAATTGCTAAAAATAATTCTATTAAGCGTGTAAGAGTGGGTAGCTTAGAGCCAAGCCAAATTAATGGGGAGTTTTTAGAATTACTTGAAGATGACATATTAGAAAAACATTTACATATTGCATTACAATATACTCATAATGATATGCTTAAGATTATGAATAGACAAAATAGGGTAGAAACTGATTTTATCTTACTAGAAAAAATTGCAAAAAAAGGTTTTGCAATTGGTAGTGATTTTATTGTGGGTCATCCTTATGAAACTCCTGAAATATGGGAGGAGGCATTGAAGAATATAAAGTCTCTGCCTCTTACACACATACACCCTTTTATTTATTCTCCTAGAGATAATACTCCATCAGCAAAAATGCCTATGACTGTGGATAAAAAAACTGCTAAAGAAAGGCTTAATGATCTCAATAAAGTCATTAAGCAAAAAAATCTTATTTTTAGGAAAAAAAAGAGTGTTTTAAGGGTTTTAGTTGAGAGCAAAAAGCAAGAAAACTATAGTGGTTTAGATCAATTCTTTAATCGGATTGTAATAAAAAGCCATAATAATATACAAGGAAATTGGCTAGAGATTAAAGATTATGAAGTAAGAGAAGAAGGCAATTATGCAGAGATTTAAGAATAGTCTTTATATAAGTATCATAAGTTGTTTTATATTGGGGATTCTAACTATAATATTATTTACAAGGGATTATACAACTCCTATAAACACTAAAGAATTGGAAAATATAATCAATCAAAACAAAACAATCAAAAAAGTCTTAACTGATGAAACATTTTTATATTTTTATATTGATAAGGAATGCTATAAGATTCCTAAGTTTGCTGTTGATAATGAATTAATTAAAAATCTTAAGATACAAGAAAAGCAAAATTATAGTTCGTTGTTTTTTATAGTACTTTTTATAGCATTAATTTTAGGATTCCTTCTATTTTACAGAAGATACAAAAAACCCCAAAAAGAGGTAGGAAAGATAGAAACTATAAGAGAAGAAAAAAGCCAAAATAATATCTATACCCCTATGACCTCAAAGGTAAGTTTTGATGATATCGCAGGAATTGAGGAAGTTAAAGAAGAGCTATTAGAATTAATAGACTTTCTAAAAAATCCATCACGATATCAAAAATTGGATATTGTGATGCCAAAGGGAGTTTTACTTTCTGGACCTCCTGGTATTGGAAAAACCATGATTGCAAAAGCAATGGCAAATGAAGCAGGAGTTCCATTTTTTTATCATAGTGGATCATCTTTTGTCCAAATTTATGCAGGAATGGGAGCAAAAAGAGTAAGGGATCTTTTTTCAAGTGCAAAAAAGAATGCTCCCTCTATTATTTTTATTGATGAGATTGATTCTGTAGGTAAGGCAAGAGATAAAAATAGAAGTGATGAAAGAGAAGCAACGCTCAATGAATTATTAACTCAAATGGATGGTTTTGATGAGAATAGTGGGATTATTGTAATTGGTGCAACCAATAAAATTAATGTATTAGATGAAGCTCTTTTGCGCAGTGGTAGATTTGATAGAAAGCTTTTGCTTGAATTACCCAGTATTGAGGATAGAGTAAAAATTCTAAAAAAGCATCTTAAAAATAAAAAAATTGATTTTGATCTTCACGAAGTTGCAAAACTTTGTGTGGGTTTTAGTGGGGCAGCTCTTGCAACCCTAGTAAATGAAAGTGCTTTATATGCCCTCAAACACAAAAAAGAAAAGATTACAATGGAAGATGTTTTGGCCTTAAAAGATAAGGTTTTTTTGGGTAAGAGACTTCCTGTTAAACTGGATTCTTATCAAAAAGAATTGTTGAGTATATATCAGGCTTCAAAATGTATAAGTGCAGTTATATTTGGACTAGAATTTGAAAAATGTTCTTTGGTGTTGGATTTCTTTATTCAAAATGAAAATGGTGTTTTATCTCAAAGTTTGCTAGAAAAACAAGCTAGATTCTACTTAAGTGGAATTTGCGGATTAAAATTAATCAAAAAAGAAACTTTTACTATAGGGCAATTGGATTTGCAAGAAATAGAAAAAATTTTACAAAAGATGTATGAATTTTATATGATAAAAGATACAAAGCTAGTCTTTAAAGACTTAAAAGAGCAACAGTTGGACTTTTTGGAAAAGTATATAGAAGAGATCTCAATTATTTCAAAAAGACTATTAGAAGAAGAAGTTTTGACATTTGATACCATAAAACAAAGTATTTTATGAGATTTTTTGGTGACTTCTACCTTGGTTTGGAAGAAAAAGGATTAAATTTTTTTATAAAAGATTTAAGCCTATATGATGTAGTTGGATTTGGATATGGTTGTTTTTTGGCTACTGAATATGCCATAGATAGAATACAAAATGGGTATAGGATACACAAAATTGTTTTAATTTCTCCCATCATTGATATCTCTGATCATAAAATAATAGTAAGGACCTATAAAAACTCTATTTTAAGAGACTATCAAATACCTACAAAAAAGATTGAAAAAAGAGAATGGGATTTAAATGTTTTGGAAAAAATTACATCTAATGGAGGCAGTTTTGAAGTCTATATAGGTAGTCAAGCTCCTAATTCCCAAAAAATCATTGAATTATTTAAACCCATTGGTTTGATTTATTGCTTCAAGGAGGGAGGTTTTGATATTTTTAATCAATTGTCTGATTTGAAGCAAGAAAATATCTTGCTTCAATAAATCAGATTGCTCTTTCTATTAGATCATAGATTCTGCGTGTAAAGTCTTTTGTATTTTGGATACTTCCAGAATCTAATATTTTTGCTGAATCAAAAAGAAGATGGACCATATCTTCAAATTCTTGTTTATCTTGCATTTTATTAAGTTTATTAATGACAGGATGACTGATATTAATTTCTAGATTCTTTGGCATACTCACTGGATTTTGCCCCATTTGTCTCATTAGGTTTGCCATCATTGCATTTTCTTCTTCTCCAATAAGTGCCACAGGAGAATTAAGAGTTGCTGATAATACGACTTCTTTGATTTGATCGCCAAGTTTTTCCTTAATTTTTTTACTTAATTCCTCATAATTTTTCTTATCTTCTTCACTAATTTGTTCCATTCCTAATTCTTCCAAAGCTTGTTTGCTTGATGCATCCTTCATTGGTGTTTTGTCATACTCATTTACATTTGGCATCACAAAAGAATCAATTTCATCAGATAGCAATAAAACTTGATAACCCTTTTGGGTATATTTTTCTAAAATTGGGGAAGCTTTTAAGAGGTCTTTATTTTCGCCAATTAAATAATAAATGCTTTTTTGATCCTGAGGCATTGCTTCTTTATAAGCCTTTAAAGAAACTAGATCTTGGTTTAAAGTATCAAATCTCAAAAGGTTAAGTATTTTGTCTTTATTTTCAAAATCGCTATAAAGCCCTTCTTTTAATACCCTTCCAAATTGTTCATAAAATCCTTTGTATTGTTCTTCATCCTTGCTTAGATTCTCAATCTCATTTAGTATCTTTTTAGTGGAAGCTGATTTAATATTTGCAAGAATTTTATTCTGCTGTAAAATCTCTCTACTTACATTTAAGGGTAAGTCTTCACTATCTATAACCCCTCTAACAAATCTTAAATACTGCGGTAATAATTCTTTATCATCATCTGTAATAAAAACCCTTTTAACATAAAGCTTAATGCCTGATTTATAATCAACTCGATACAAATCAAATGGCGCATTCTTTGGTATAAAAAACAATGTTGTATATTCTAAATTTCCTTCCACTTTTGTATGAATCCACTTTAGTGGCTCATTATTATCGTGACTAAAGCTTTTATAAAACTCTTTATAATCTTCTTCTTTTAACTCATTCTTTGCCATTTTCCAGATAGCTTTTGCGTGGTTAATTTGCTCAATTTTATCCTCTTTTTTTTCTACTTTTTTATCACCCTCATAGTTGGTTTGTGTATAGTGAAGATAAATTGGGAATTGAATATGCTCAGAATATTTTTTTACAATATTTTCAATCTCCCACCTTGAAGCAAAATTTTTATCTTCATCCTTTAAATAAAGTGTGATCTCACTGCCTTGTGTTTCTTTTTGACATGGAGTGATTTCATATTCTCCCTTTCCATCACTAATCCAAGCAAAAGCCTGATCTTCTCCTGCTTTTTTTGTCTGAACAATAATCTTATCTGCCACCATAAAAGCAGAGTAAAAGCCCACACCAAACTGACCAATTAAAGCAGAATCCTTCTTCTTATCCCCACTAAGGCTGGATAAAAAGCTTTTAGTTCCAGATTTAGCAATGGTTCCTAGATGATTGATTAAATCCTCCTCATTCATCCCAATCCCATTATCTATAATACTTAGTGTTTTTTTAGCTTCATCAAATTTAATATCAATGCGTGCATCAAACTTCATATTTTTAAATTTGTCTTCACTTAAGGTGAGATAATTCATTTTATCTAGAGCATCTGAAGCATTAGAAATTAACTCTCTTAGAAAAATTTCCTTATTGGAATAAAGAGAGTGTATCATTAAGTCTAAAAGTTGATTGATTTCTGTTTGAAAGGTATGTTTTTTACTCATCATTTCTCCTTGCTTAAATTACTTGTTTAAATTGTGTAATTATAACAGTATTTAACAAATAATTTATAAAACTTTATATGGATACTATAAAGTTTTGTTAGCCTATTAATATAAATTTGATGATTTTTTATTTATTTTAGAGAGCCTTCGAGTTTGAGTAAAAAAATTTTTTTATCTAATCCTAGGGCATATCCTCCAATACCATGTGATGAGACAACTCTATGACAGGGAATAATGATGCAAAAATCATTTTGATTGCAAGCATTGCCAACCGCACGATAGCTTAGTGGATTTGCAATTTCTCTTGCAATCTCTTTATAACTTTTTTGTTCTCCATATTCAATTTGTAGAATCTGTGTTAAAACTTTCTTTTTAAAATCACTCCCTTTTATCAAAAGAGGAAGAATAAATTCTTTTAAATCACCCTTGAAATAAGCATTTACTTGTTTTTTCACTTCTTGGGTTAGTTTTGTTTGTCTTTGCTCACAACTCTGAGGCGTTGATGGAAGAAAAGAAACAATCTTATCTTGTAAGATAGTAATATCAAAATCTCCAATAGGGGTTTGACAAGTATCAAAATAAATCAAAGAATAACCTCAATCTCCTTAGAATCTTCTTGAAGTTTTTTGATTTTTTCTTCTCTATCTTTTTGCAAAGCTAATGCAAGAGTTTTATCACTAAGTGCTAAAATTTGTATAGCTAAATATGCTGCATTGACAGCTCCAGCCTTTCCAATTGCCAATGTTCCTACAGGCATTCCACTTGGCATTTGAACTGTGCTAAGTAGGGCATCTAATCCATCTAAAGCACCCCCTGATAATGGGACACCAATCACTGGTTTAGTTGTCATTGAAGCAATTGCACCTGCCAAGTGAGCGGCCATTCCAGCAGCTCCTATGAAAACTTTTGCACCTTTTTGCTCTGCTTCTTTAACATATTGCTTTGTTCTATCTGGACTACGATGAGCCGAAGAAATAATAACCTCATAAGTTACATTAAATTGTTTTAACACTTCAATGGCTGATTGCATAATCTTATAATCACTCTTGCTACCCATAATAATGCTGACAAAATTCATATTATTCCTTAAGTATTTTTTTGATATTGTAGCAAAGCTAGTGTTGATATAAAGATAAGAGGTTAAGTCTTTGAGAGTAATTTTTATTTTGAATTTATTTTGTTGTCTGTTAGGCGCAACAAGCTTATCTCTTGCTCTAGAGAATAAAATTTTTTTAGGCAAATGGAAAATTGTTGGTATTGAAATAGATGGTATTAAAAGACAGGTGCTAGATGAGAATTCTTTTATTATTTTTAAAGAAAAATATTATTTGGGTAATGTTGGCTGTAATGATTTTATAGGCAATTATGCAATTATGAGACAAAAGCAAATAGTTCTGATACCAAGTATGATTAAAGAGAAAAATTGCAAAATAGAAAAATTAAATTTTGAGGCGATGTTTTTGCGCTATTTTATGGGAGGATTTAGAATTATTGATGAAAAGCAACTCATTATACTTCGAAACAATAGGTTAAGATTTTTATTGAAAAGATTTTGACATAAGCACTTGCAATTTTGTGATTTTAAGGCATAGTTGGATATAATGAGCACTTTTTAAGATTTTAGCATTATGCTGATAACTTTAAAAAATTAGGGCTTTTTATGAATGTTTTAACTTTCAAAATTTCACAAAATGGGGTTTCCTGTGACCCTGATGCCAATCAAGAAATTATAAAATCCTTACAAGAAATAAAAGATATCCAATCTATAGAGTTTCTTCCATCTACAAAAAAGATCAAAGTAAGCTTCTTGGATTTACAGACAGAAGAAAAAATCTTTCAAGTGGTAAGATCCCAGAGCTTGGATATTGAAAATAAACCTTTCTTTTCTGTAATACTACCTGTTTATAATCGAGAGGGTTATATTAAAGAAACTTTAGATTCTATTTTAAATCAAAGTTTTTTAGATTTTGAGGTTATTGCTATTGATGATGGATCAACAGATAAAAGCATAGAAATACTTGAAGAAAATGCAAAATTATTTGCAAATTTTAAGTTAATTAAATTAAAGCACTGTGGTGTGAGCGAAGCAAGAAACAAGGGAATACTAAATGCAAAAGGTGATTTCCTTTGTTTTATGGATTCTGATGACTTGCTTTCTAGGGATTATTTTTTACATTTTTATCAAGTCATAATGCAAACAGATGCAGATGTGATCAAAAATACTACAATATTAAAATTTTCTACTAAATCCCCAGCCTCTTTGAAAAATAAAAATTTAAAAATTTCTAGCATAAAAGAGTTTTATCTCAAACCTAGTAATATCAATCTGGGAGGCACTATATGGAGTTATTGCATTAAAAGGGAGTTGGTGGTTAAAAATTCAATTTATTTTCTTCCTCAACGCATTATGGAAGATGAGGGATTTGTGTATATGCTCTTGCCCTTATGTAAAAAGTTCATAACATTTAAAGGCTCTGCATATTACTACCGCCAACATCATAACTCTATAGTTGCAAATGCTCCTGTAGCTTTTGATAGAATCAAAAATTTTAAAGATATTATTCAATGGTATAGAGAAAAAAATATCATTCAAAAATTTCCAATACCCTTTCATATTCTTTATGATGTGAGTATTAAAAATCCTTCTTATACTCATTATCTTAAAGATTCCCAAGAGATGTTGCGCTCTTTGAAATTAGAAGAATTTCTAAAGCAAAATAAACTTGCTTATTATCTTTACACATTGGAAATAAAAGATTTTATAAAAGAGCACCAAAAGGCTAGAGGTAGATTTAAATATTATTTAAAAAGGTTATTAGGTATCCTTAAGTAAGCCATTTTTGCACCATTTTTTGGATTGCTCAATGCTTTGTATGTAAATTTGATGGTTTTCTTTTAGCATATTGCGAGAATTTTCCTGATGATACAAATGATAGGCTAGGGCATAGAACTTAAGTTTTCTCATTTCTCCCCCAGCATTTAAAAATCTCACCACAAACTCACTATCTTCTCTTCCCCATCCTATAAAATCTTCATTAAAACCATTGATTGCGTAAGCATCTTCTTTATAAAATGCCATATTGCAACCTCTGACAGACAAAAGCTTGTCTTTTTTTATTCCATTTTTTTTATTTTTTTGAGAGAGATAAAAAATAATTTTTGAAAGAATTAAATTCCTTTGATTCTTAAATATTTTTTTATTTAAAGCTTTTTTATGATTTTTTTCTTGCATAATACTTTGAGTTTCTAGCTCATTTAATATGATTCTTCCACCCTGGATGAAACAACTTTTTTTTGCAAACTTTAAATGATCTTGTATGAAAAATGGAGATAAGATCATATCTCCATCTACAATGATAATATATTCACCTTGAGCATTTGATATTGCATGATTACGAGATTTTGATAATCGATAACCACAATCCTCCTGCCAAATATGTTTAAGGGGAATTGGAAACTTGTTTTGATAATCTAAAATAAGCTCCTTTGTATCTTCTCCACTGCCATCATCTGCAATCAAAACCTCATTTGGCATAAGTTTTTGCTCCAAAATAGAATCCAAAACAAGAGCTAGACGCTCTTTTTGATTATAGGTAGTTACAATAAGACTCACACTAGGGGTAGTTAAAGAGTTTTCATAAAGTTTCATATATTTAAAAAATGCTCCAAGGCCATTACAAATACTAATAACAAATCCTCTATAGCCATATAAAAATCCTCTTTTAAAAAGATAATTGCGTATAAAAGTCCAAAAACCCTTCAAGATAGCAATCATAGGAGAAGAAAAGCGATGTGGGTTTTGCTGCGCCCAAAGAGAAGAGTAGTGTTGCATCTTGGCTAAAAGTTGTGTAATATCTTTAAAAGAATAATGTTTGATGCTTCCTTTTAACTTTATCTCTTGAAAATTTTTAGGCACATTTAAGCTTTCATGGACTAAAGCGCTATTAAAGCTAACCTCTTTTTTGTTAAAAAGTCTTTTTACATAATCAGGATACCAGCCACAAGCCTTGATCCACTCACCATTGTAGTGATTTTTTCTGCTTAGGGCATAAACACAATGTGAATCAAGTTTAAGATCATTAATGCTCTTGATAGCATCTTCATCTAAAACTTCATCAGAATCTATGCTTAAAATCCAATCATTCTTTGCATATGAGATTGCAAGATTTTTTAATGCACCAAAACCTATAAAATCGCTTTGATAAATTTTCACATTATGAAATTGTTTTGCAATCTCTAATGTGTTATCATCACTTAAATTATCAAGCAAAATAATTTCATCAAAATTCTTTAAGGCATCCAAACATTCTTTGATGGTTTTTTCAGAATTCTTTACTAAAATTGCAACACTAATTTTTGAGAGATTCATTGTGTTTTTTCTCAGGATTAGGAATTCTCAAAAAGCTAAATGCAGGAAGCTTAGCAGGCAACTTAACAGAGTGAATATTCCCACTATGGATACTTGAGAGCTCTTGTTGATTATCTAACAAAATCTTATTTAAAACCAAAAAGTGCTTATTGCCATCTTGATAAACTTTTCCTATTTCATTTTCAATACTTGGGATTGCGCTATCTAAAGGTGCTACAATTTCTAGAGCATCTCCAATATGGATACTATATTTACACAAAAATTCCTCACCATTTTCACTCACTTCCCCACATACTTGAAAATCCCCATCACTAATTGCACTCTTGTGATTTTGTGTATCTAATCTTTCAAAAGGTCTTCTTATGATATAGCCATCAGTAAATCCTCTATTTTTAAGAGTATGAAGTTCTTCTTGATAGATTTGAGGATTGATTTTATTTGCATAATAATCTTCAATTGCCATTCTATAAGTTCTTGCAGTAATCCCTGCATAATATGTTGATTTAGTCCTACCTTCAATCTTTAATGCATCAATTGCATTAGAATCTAAAATTTCTTGCAGATGGCTTGCTAGATTTAAATCTTTAGAATTAAGAATATGGGATCCAATTCCCTCTTCTTCTTCAATTTTTATCACTGCATTATTATCTGGAGCTTTAAGATAAATTTCATTATCAAAAGGAACAAGCCTATCTGTTTCTTTATCTTTTACAAAATATTCATAATCAAATCTACAATCATTTGCACAACTACCTCTATTAGGCACTCTACCATTTTGAAGAGCAGAGATGAGGCATCTACCAGAAAAAGCAAAACACATACTTCCATGCACAAAAATTTCAATTTCTAAATCCGGTAAATGTTTTTTTATCTCAATGGCATCCTTTAGACTCATTTCTCTAGCTGCAACAATTCTTTTTACACCCATTTCATAAAAAACTTCAGCATCCAAAATATTTAATACATTAGCTTGTGTAGAAAGATGAATAGGAATATGTGGTGCAATCTTTTTTGCCAATCTAACAACACCAGGTGCAGCAATAATAAATGCATCCGGATTAATATCAGCCATCTGTGTGATATGTTTTTCTAGTAGTTTGATTTGATGATTAAAAGGAAAGCCATTGATTGCAGCATAAACCTTTTTGCCTCTTTGATGGGCATATTTGATACCCTCTTCAAAGGTTTCAAAATCAAAATTTTTTCCCGCACGATTTCGTAGTGAAAAATGGCTAACACCGCCATAAACTGCATCAGCACCAAAATTAATAGCAATTTTTAATTTATGTAAATTTCCAGCAGGGGAGAGTAATTGAACTTTTTTCATTTTTTCCTTCCAAAAGAGGTAATAATTGCTTGAATTTCATTATCAAATTGATTGTCTTGATCTTCAGTTTCTTGTTTTGGAAAAACAGGAAGCCTTGTCTCATCAATAGGATCTTGAAATAAATGATGGATATAAAAAGATAAAGCTCTTGTAGTATCCATGATATGATTAATTTTTTGATGATAGGCTTTTTGGGATTTAAGCTTTTCATCTAAGTTTAAACAGTGTTTTGAAGAATTCTTGCTATTTTCTTGAATGGCAATAATTTTTTCTATCACTTCTTGAGTTTCGTGAAATGAATTATCAAAAATCTTTATGTTTGGAAATTTTAATACAAGCTTTTCAAAAATTTCAAGATGTCTAATTGCATAGTTTAGAATCTCTTGGATATTTTGATTAATGAGTTTGTTCTTATCCTGTAAATTTTTAAGCTCAATATCAGAATCTTCAAGTGCTTTTTGAGACTGCAGAGCTATAGATTGCAAAGTCTGCAACCTATTTTCCTTATCTTTAAGAGAATCATCTTCTATATCTTGATGAGTTACAGAATGAGGCATTGCTTCAGCTTCCTCATCCCATTGTTCTTGATGAGCTTTCATTAGTGCATCAAGTTCTTCTTGATTCATTGTTTCACTCCTTGACCTTTTCTTTAAGTTTTTGAAATCAATACACCCTCTATGATACTATCAATATCACCATCTAATATTGCCTCAACATTACTATAGGCAATATTACTACGATTATCCTTAACTTGCTGATAGGGACTTAACACATAGCTTCTAATCTGATGCCCCCAACCAATTTCACTTTTTTCTTGAGAAGATATCGAGCTATTTTGCTTTTCTCTTTCTATCTCATAGAGCTTAGATTTTAGCATTTTTAGAGCTGTAGCCTTATTTTTATGTTGCGATCTGTCATTTTGACATTGCACCACAATACCAGTTGGAAGATGAGTAATTCTGATAGCAGATTCTGTTTTATTTACATGCTGTCCTCCAGCACCACTTGCACGATAAGTATCAATTCTGATATCTTTTTCTTCAATATCAATTTCTATATTATCATCCAATTCAGGGCTTACCTGCACACTTGCAAAACTAGTATGTCGCTTTGCATTTGCATCAAATGGACTATTTCTCACTAAACGATGCACTCCATTTTCTGTTTTCATATACCCATAGGCATTTTCTCCTTTAATCAGAAATGCAACTCCCTTGATTCCTGCCTCCTCTCCATCTTGATAGTCTAAAATTTCAGCCTTATAACCCTTTCTTTCACACCATCTCAAGTACATACGATATAAAATACTCCCCCAATCTTGGCTCTCTGTTCCACCTGCACCAGGCTGGATTGTAACAATAGCATTTGCACCATCATATTCGCCACTTAACATTACTGCTATTTCTACCCGTTTGATAGAATTTTCAAGTTCTGCAGACTCTTCAAATAATAATGCTAGAGTTTCTGCTTCATTTTGAGAAAGCTCAAAAAGCTCAGAAGCATCATCAATAAGGCTTTTAGCACCCTGATAGGTTTGAATCATTCTCTCAATTTTTGATTTCTCTTTGCCTATCTCTCCTGCTTTTTTTACATCATTCCAAAAATTACTATCTTGTTCTAAGATAGCAATCTCATCTAATCTTTCTTGTAATTTTTCGGGTTTTATAATTTTTTGGATATTATTGATTTTAGTTTTTAAATTTTTTAAAAGTTCGCCGTACTCATAAGAATCCATGCCTAATACACTCTCAAATTTACTCAAAGTTTTAGACTACTTAAGTCTATGTTTTTAGAAACAGAATTCTACAACAAAAAAGAATAAAAATATCTGAACTCCTCAAGAAGATTCTAATCCACAAATCTTTGTCATATCAATCTTAAAAAACCAAGATTAAAAACTTACAAGAGCCATAAATTACTCATTGTAACTGAATAGAATCAAAAGAATTAAATACTTTTTTGATACAATTTCATTAGTTTTTTACATATTTTTGAGGAAGTTTTGGAGTGATGGATAAAATTAGAAATTTTTCTATTATTGCACATATTGATCATGGAAAGTCTACTCTTGCAGATAGGCTCATTCAAGAATGTGGTGGTGTTAGTGATAGAGAAATGGTAAGTCAAATAATGGACACAATGGATATTGAAAAGGAAAGAGGTATCACAATAAAGGCACAATCTGTGCGTTTAAAATACTCCTATCAAGGGGAAGAGTATATCCTAAACCTTATAGATACTCCAGGGCATGTTGATTTTAGTTATGAGGTAAGTCGGAGTTTAAGTAGTTGTGAGGGAGCGCTTCTTGTAGTGGATGCCTCACAGGGAGTAGAAGCCCAAACTATTGCAAATGTATATATTGCACTTGATAATAATTTAGAAATTATTCCTGTAATCAATAAAATTGATTTACCTGCAGCAGATCCACTAAGGGTTGCTGAAGAAATAGAATCTAGTATAGGTATTGACTGCACAGATGCATTAGAGGTAAGTGCAAAAAGTGGTGTAGGGATTAAAGAACTAATTGAAAGAATTATCACGCAAGTACCACCACCAAATGGCAATAAACAAGCACCAACAAAAGCTCTCATCTATGATTCTTGGTTTGATAATTATTTGGGAGCATTAGCGCTTGTAAGGGTGATTGATGGAAAAATTTCATTGAATCAAAAAGTGATGATTATGAGTACAGAGAAAAAACACGAAGTATTGGGCTTATATTATCCTCACCCCTTGCAAAAAATCAAAACACAGAGTATTGAGTGCGGAGAGATTGGAATCATATCTCTTGGTTTAAAGAGTGTTACTGATATGGCTGTGGGGGACACTATTACAGATGCAAACTACCCGACAAAATCTCCAATTGAGGGTTTTATGCCCGCTAAACCCTTTGTGTTTGCTGGTATCTATCCTATTGAGACAGATAAATTTGAGGAATTAAGAGATGCACTCAATAAATTGCGTTTAAATGATTCTGCTTTAAGCTTTGAACCAGAAACAAGCATAGCGCTTGGTTTTGGCTTTAGGGTAGGTTTTCTAGGACTTTTGCATATGGAGGTTGTCAAAGAGAGATTAGAGAGGGAGTTTGGACTTATGCTAATTGCAACCGCCCCAACTGTAGTGTATGAAGTTGAGCTTACTGATGGAAGCAAGGTAATGGTACAAAACCCTAGTGAATTGCCTCCTGAGCAAAAAATTGCAAGTATTAAAGAACCCTATGTCAGAGCATCCATCATTACCCCATCTGATTATCTTGGCAATATTATTACTCTACTTAGTAATCGCAGAGGAATACAAGAAAAAATGGATTATTTAAGTCAAAATCGTGTAATGCTAGAGTATGCAATTCCTAGCAATGAAATTGTAATGGATTTTTACGACAAGCTAAAGTCCTGCACAAAAGGTTATGCAAGTTTTGATTATGAACCCATAGAATCTAGAGTAGGTGATTTGGTTAAGCTTGATGTGAGGGTTGCAGGTGAAGTAGTAGATGCACTATCTATCATTGTAGATAAATCCAAAAGCTATGAAAAAGGTAAGGCTCTTGTAGAATCTATGAAAGAACTTGTTCCAAGACAATTGTTTGAGGTTGCAATTCAAGCAAGTATTGGAAATAAAATTATTGCACGAGAAACAATCAAATCAATGGGAAAAAATGTAACTGCTAAGTGTTATGGTGGAGACATTACAAGAAAACGAAAACTACTTGAAAAACAAAAAGAAGGTAAAAAACGCATGAAAGCCATTGGTAAAGTAGAACTACCCCAAGAGGCCTTTTTGGCAGTTTTAAAAATTGATTAATGGTTTTTGGGAATTTTTATTATTATGAACTACTTGAAAAGTTTGTAGCATTTAATAAATGGGATTTTTTTAAAGTCTTAAAACAGCTGGAAGAAAAAAGGCATTTAGGCTTTTTAGTTGGCTATATCAGATATGAGGCTTGGAGGGTTTTAGATCATCAAAATTATAAAACAACAAAGCCTCTACTTTATTTTGAGCTTTTTGCCAAAAGAAAACCCTTTGTAAAAACAAAAACCAATTTCTATACCTTTTACCCACAAATTAGTAACACACAAGACTTTCATCTCTATAAAACAAATATTGCAAAAATCAAAAGAGCTATTAGAAGAGGGGATACTTATCAGGTAAATTACACTTATCCTATTAAGCTAAAAACACAAAGTCACTATCAAAACATATTTAATGAAATTTTAAAAAACCAAGATACGGATTATAAGGCTTTAATTCAAAATGATTATGAAACAATCCTATCTTTTTCACCAGAGTTATTTTTTAAAGTAGAGGGTAAAAAAATCACTACTCAACCAATGAAGGGAACCATAAAAAGAGTTCAGGATGAGTTTTTGGATCAAAAAAATAAACAGGATCTGCAAAATAGTGAAAAAAATCAGAGTGAAAATGTAATGATTGTAGATTTATTGCGCAATGATTTAAGCAGAATCTCACACAATGTAAAGGTAGAAAAGCTTTTTGAGATTTTATCTTATAAAACATTGCATCAAATGATATCTGAAATTCAAGCAGTGCTTAGAGATAATATAACTCTTATTGATATTCTTAAAGCTTTATTCCCTTGTGGATCAATTACAGGGGCTCCAAAATATAAGACTATTCAAATAATTCAAGAACTAGAGAAAAATCCGCGTGGGGTTTATTGTGGTTTAATTGGTGTGATTGAAAAAGATAAAATGTGTTTTAATGTCCCCATACGAACACTGCATCAAGAAAGGGATTCAAAAGAGTTAAAACTAAATGTTGGAAGTGGAATTGTATGGGATAGTAAAGCCAAGGAAGAATATAAAGAAAGTATCCTAAAATCACTTTTTATTTATCCCAAAATAGATTTTTTACTTGTTGAGACAATGTTAGTAAAAGGTGGGAAAATTCAAAACTTTTCTTATCATAAAAAAAGAATGTTAGATTCTGCTGATTATTTTGGATTTAAGATTCCAAACTTCCAAGAAATAAAAAAACCCAAGGATGGTATTTTAAGAATTACTTTAAACAAACAAGGGAGATTAAAACAAGAATACAAACGATTGGAAAAACTAACTACTACAAAAATAGTTCTATCAGAAAATCCAATTGAACATCAAAATGACTTCTTGTATCACAAAACAACTTACGCACCTTGGTATGAAAAAACGCGAGAAAAAATTAGGCAAGGAGAATTCTTTGATTGTATTTTTTATAACAAAAACAATGAGCTTACAGAAGGTGCAAGAAGCAATCTTGTTTTGCAAATCAACCAAGAATTATTGACTCCAAGATTAGATTGCGGGCTCTTAAATGGCATAATGCGTAAAAAAATGTTAAGAAAAAAGCAGATTAAAGAGAAGGTTTTGTTCCTTGAAGACTTGAAAAGAGCAGAAAAAATCTTTTGCATCAACTCCGTAAGAGGTGTAGTAGAGGTATTTTTATGATTCAAATAACAATGATTGATCATTATGATTCTTTTACATACAACATTGTGCATTACCTAAAAGACTTCAATCTTAAAGTATTTTACCCTCATCAGATAGATTGGAAATTTTTAGAAAATTCCTCCCATGTGATTTTTTCCCCAGGTTATGGCCATCCTAAAGAAATGAAGCATAGCTTAAAAATCTTGGAAAAAATCTACCTAAAAAAGCCTATTTTAGGCATATGCCTAGGACATCAGATTATTGCTCATTTCTTTAACTCCAAGGTTTGCAGATTAAAAAATCCCTTTCATGGTAAAACTTCTGTGGTTACTCACTATAATAGCTCCTTATTTCAGGGGATTCCTAATCAATTTCAGGTAGGTCGTTACCATTCTTTGTGTGTTAAAAATCTTCAAGAGCCACTTCGAGTAAATTGTTTGAGTGATGATGGTGTAGTAATGGGGTTAGAGCATCAAGAATTACCAATTTATGGATTACAATTTCATCCAGAATCTATTCTCTCAAGATATGGTAAAGATATTTTGATGAATTTTTTAAAATTTTGAGGTCAAAAAAACCTTAAGATAAGAATTTTAAGTTTATTTTTTAAAAAAACTTTGATAGAATTTTGCATTCTTAAAATATACCCAAGGAGTAAAAAATGGCAATTTTTGATGATGTAAAAGAAGTGGTAGTTCAACAACTTAATGTTGATGCAAATCAAGTAAAACCAGAAGCAGAGTTCGTAAAAGATTTAGGTGCTGATTCTTTGGATGTTGTTGAACTTGTTATGGCTTTAGAAGAAAAATTTGGTATTGAAATTCCGGATGAGCAAGCAGAAAAAATTAGCACAGTAGGTGATGTTGTAGCTTATATCGAAGCTAATAAAAAGTAATTTTTGCTTGATAGGTGGTTTTCACCTATCTTTCAGAATTTTAAATTTAAAAAAGCTACACTATAAAATTAAGTTAAGGAGTATTTTGTGCGTCGTGTCGTTGTAACTGGTTTAGGGATGATAAATTCACTAGGATTAAATAAAGGAGATTCTTTTAAATCCATAATAGAGGGTAAGTGTGGGGTTAATAGAATTACTAGTTTTGATGTAAGTGACTTTCCAGTTCAGATTGCAGCAGAAATTAAAGATTTTGATCCAAATACCGTAATGAATCCAAAAGAAATAAAAAAGGCAGATCGCTTCATACAGCTTGCGCTTAAAGCTACTAAAGAAGCTATGGCTGATAGTGGTTTATTAGGTAGTGATGGAAAATGTGATACAAGCATTTCAGAAAGGTTTGGTGTAAGCAGTGGGGCTGGTATTGGTGGACTTGGTAATATAGAAAAAAATTCGATTACTTGTTTTGAAAGAGGTGCAAGAAGAATTAATCCTTTCTTTATACCATCAGCCCTTGTTAATATGCTTGGAGGATTTACCTCTATAGAGTTTGGTATTAAAGGACCAAATCTTGCCAGTGTAACTGCTTGTGCTGCTGGAACTCACGCTATTATTGAGGCTACAAAAACTATTATGTTAGGTGGTGCTGATAGGATGCTTGTGATTGGATCAGAATCTGCGATCTGTCCTGTAGGGATTGGAGGTTTTGCCGCAATGAAAGCATTAAGCGATCGTAATGACAATCCTCAAGAAGCTTCTAGACCATTTGATAAAGATCGTAATGGATTTGTAATGGGAGAGGGAGCTGGAGCATTAGTATTAGAAGATTATGATAGTGCAAAGGCTAGAGGTGCTAAGATCTATGCTGAAGTTGTTGGGTTTGGAGAGAGTGGTGATGCAAATCATATTACAACACCAGCTCCTGAAGGAGAGGGTGCTGCTAGAGCGATGAGAGCTGCATTAAATATGGCAAATACAAGGATTGATTATATTAACGCTCATGGAACAAGTACAGCATACAACGATTTATATGAAACAAAGGCAATCAAGCAAGTATTTGGTGCAGATATTCCCTTGGTAAGTTCTACAAAAGGTCAAATAGGACATTGTCTTGGAGCAGCCGGAGCAATTGAAGCGGTTATTTCTATTATGGCTATGGAAAATGGAATCCTACCTCCTACAATTAATCAAAAAGTAAAAGACCCTGAGTGTGACTTAGATTATATTCCAAATGTTGCAAGAGAAAAACAAATCAATGCTGTAATGAGCAACTCTTTTGGTTTTGGAGGAACCAATGGAGTTATTGTTTTTAAAAAAATCTAAATTTTATACAATAGGAAATAAAGAATAATGGCGGTATATCTAGACTTCGAGAAGAAAATTAAAGCTCTTCAAGATGAGATAGAAATGGCAGTCATTCGTGGTGACACTGCTGCAAAAGATATTTTAGAAGTTGAACTTGAAAAAGAAGTGCGTTCTATCTATAGTGGGATGAGTGACTATCAAAAGTTGCAACTTGCAAGACATCCTGATAGACCTTATGCCATGGATTATATACAGCTTTTGTTGACTGATTCTTATGAGATTAGTGGAGATAGGCACTTTAGTGATGATAAAGCAATTGTATGTTTTATTGGCAAAATAGAGGGTCAAGGAGTGCTAGTTATAGGAGAAGAGAAAGGTAGGGGAACAAAAACAAAGGTAATGAGGAATTTTGGTATGCCTCATCCTGAGGGTTATCGCAAAGCCTTAAGAGCTGCTAAGCTTGCAGAAAAATTTGATCTTCCTATCTTAATGCTGATAGATACAGCTGGAGCTTATCCTGGACTTGGTGCTGAAGAGAGAGGGCAAAGTGAAGCAATTGCCAAGAATCTTCAAGAGTTTGCTGCACTTAAAGTTCCTACAGTCTCTATCATCATAGGAGAAGGTGGTAGCGGTGGTGCTTTAGCAATTGGTGTTGCAGATAGACTTGCAATGATGCAATATTCTATTTTTAGTGTTATTTCTCCTGAGGGATGTGCTGCAATCTTATGGAATGATCCTGCAAAGATAGAATCAGCTACCAAGGCTATGAAAATTACACCAGAAGAGCTTAAAAAGTTTGGACTTATTGATGATATTATATTAGAACCAAGCAGAGGAGCACATAGAGATAAAGAGTTTGCAGCCTTGGCAATTAAGAAATATTTTCTTGAAAACCTAAAAGAGATAAGAGAAGAGAAAGACTTCATTGCAAAAAGATATAACAAACTTATGTCATATGGAGCTTTCATTTAGAAAGGGAAAAATATGAAAGTTGCACTTTTAATGAGTGGAGGTGTTGATAGCTCTTATTCGGCATATCTACTTAAAAGTCAGGGTTATACTGTTAAGGGATTTTATTTAAAGTTACACGATAAAGAAGAAAAGCATAAGATATTTATACAAAATTGTCAAAAAGTGGCAAAGAATCTTGGATTTGATTTTGAAGTCATAGATGCTCAAGAAGAATTTAAAAAAAGAGTTTATGATGAGTTTATACAAAGTTACAAAAGAGGAGAGACTCCAAACCCTTGTGCTTTATGTAATCCATTGATGAAATTTGGTCTAGCTCTTGAAAAGGCTATAGAGCGTGGTTGTGAAAAAATTGCTACGGGTCATTATGCAAGAATTGGTGAAATAAATGGCAAAAAATGTATCCAAGAGGCTAAAGATAAAAGCAAGGATCAAAGTTATTTTCTTTATGCAATTTCCCAAAAAGCAATAGATTCTCTAATTTTTCCTCTAGGAAATATGCTAAAAGAAGAAGTTAAACCACAAGCGTTTAAGGCTATGCCTTGGCTTGGAAGTTTAGAAACTTATAAAGAATCTCAAGAAATCTGTTTTGTTGATACAGATTATATTGATATTTTAAAAAAGCATCTAGATGTCGAGAAAGAGGGTAATGTTAGAGATATTAAGGGAAATATTATAGGAAGCCATAGAGGGTATATGCAATATACCATTGGAAAAAGGAGGGGGTTTAATATAAAAGGTGCTCATGAACCACATTTTGTTTTAAGCATCAATCCAGAAAAAAATGAAATTACCGTAGGAAAAAGAGAAGAGTTAGCAGTGTTTGATGTTGTAGCACTCAATAAATCCTTACCAAAAAATTTTAAAAGTGGTGAGTATTTTATCAAGATAAGATATAGAAGCATTCCAAGCAAAGCTAGCATAAGAATAGAAGAAGATAAGATCATAGCAAGATTAAAAGAGCCTGCTTATGGAGTGGCAAAAGGGCAGGCTCTTGTGGTCTATGTCGATGATAAAGTGCTAGGTGGTGGCATTATCTTATAGTTTTATGCACCTTTAATCCAGCACTTGCCTGAGTAGTTGGCATTATCTCCAAGCGATTAATATTGACATGGGGAGGTAGCATCGCACACCAATATACGCTCTCTGCAATATCCTCAGGAGTGAGAGCGTTTGCATTTTCATAAAGTTCTCTGGCTTTTTTTACATCCCCTTTAAATCTAACAATGGAAAATTCACTACCTTCACACAACCCCGGCTCAATATTTGTAATTCTTATATTTTTACCTACAAGATCTGCTCGTAGATTTAAGCTAAATTGTTTTACAAATGCCTTTGTAGCCCCATAAATATTACCGCCTTCATAAGGGTAGGTTCCAGCAATAGATCCTATATTAATAATATGTCCTTGATGCTTTTTAACCATTGAAGGTAACACAAAATGTGTGACTTTTACAAGCCCCAAAATATTAGTTTCAATCATTTTTTCCCAATCACTGATCTCACAATTTTCCGCACTCTCAATCCCCAATGCCAAACCAGCATTATTAACTAGAATGTCAATATTATTCAGCTCTTCTTCTAATTCCTTTTTAATAGTATCCATATCATTCACATCGCTAGCAATGATTTTTTTACATTTATTTCCTAAGGTTTTTTGTAAATTTTTTAATTTTTCTTTACGTCTTGCAATCAAGATAACTTCGTGATTTTCTTGAACAAACCTTTTTGCTATTGCTTCTCCAAACCCACAACTTGCACCCGTAATCAAAATAAGCATTTCTACACCTTAGTAATTTGTATTGCATTTGTTATGATTTAAAAATATAATACATCTTTTTAAATAAGACCCAAAAAAGGAAAGTGATGATTAGTGTAGGACATAGTCCCGATGCTGATGATTTATTTATGTATTATCCAATTGTTTTTGGTTGGGCAAATAGTAAATATGGTTTAAAGTTTAAAAACATTGCGCTTGATATCCAAACCCTAAATCAAAAAGTTTTAAAACAAGAATATGATGTAAGCGCAATCTCTTTTGCACTTTATCCTAAAGTAAGAAAAGAATATGCTTTACTAAGAACAGGGGTAAGTTTTGGAAATGGTTATGGTCCAAAACTAGTAAAAAGAAAAAATACTATTTTAAAAAGAAATTTTAAAGTAGCATTGAGTGGTGAGCATACAAGCAATGCGTTATTATTTAAGATTGCGTATCCTGATGCTAGAATTATTTATAAAAATTTTTTAGAAATTGAAAAGGCAGTTTTAGATCAAGAGGTTGATGCTGGGGTTTTAATTCATGAGTCTATATTGTGCTATGATCAGAATCTAGTTGTTGAGAGAGAATTGTGGGATATTTGGCTTGAATTAGCAAAAGAAAATTTGCCCTTACCTTTGGGTGGAATGGTGATACGCAGATCCATCCCCCTAAACAAAGCTATTGATATAGAAAATACTCTAACTGATGCGGTAAAATTAGCTTTAACTGGAAAGAGAATACTATCTAATATGCTGTTAGAGAGAGGAATTATTAGGGTAGGGGAGAAAGAATTACAAACTTATTTAAATCTTTATGCAAATACAGATTCTATTGAGATAAATGAAAAACAAAAAAAGGGTATTGAGATGATGTTTAGATTAGGATATGATAATGGTTTTTATGACACTCTGATAGACAATTGTGAGGACTATTGTGTTCCTAAAGAATATTTAACTTTGCGTTATTCATAAAACACAAAAGGAGATAAAAATGATTTTTATTGATGCTTGTAAAAGAATAGAAACTCCTTATACTCCAATATGGATGATGAGGCAGGCAGGAAGATATTTAGAAGAATATAGAGAAAGTAGAAAAAAAGCAGGGAGCTTTTTAGAGCTTTGTCAAAATGTTGAATTAGCAACAGAGGTAACACTTCAACCTATTGATATTTTAAATGTAGATGCTGCAATTTTATTTAGTGATATTTTAGTATTACCTCTTGAGATGGGTTTGCCTTTAGAGTTTGTTTTAGGAGAAGGACCAAAATTTTTAAATACAATCAAAAATTATCAAGATGTTTGTTCATTAAAAAAAGATGCTTACTTAAAATTAGATTATGTTTATGATACTGTATCCAGCGTAAGGAGTAAGCTTGCAAAAGATAAGGCACTGATTGGTTTTTGTGGTTCTCCTTGGACTCTTGCAACTTATATGATTGAGGGAGAAGGAAGCAAGACCTATGCAAAAAGCAAAAAAATGGTTTATGAGAATCCGCAGACAATGCATTATTTATTAAAACAAATTACTGATGAAATCAAAGGCTATTTGAGTATGCAAATTAAAGCAGGGGCCAATGCGGTTATGATTTTTGATTCTTGGGCAAGTGCTTTAGAAAAAGATGCTTATTTTGAATTTAGTTGGGGTTATATGATTGATATTGCAAAATATATTAAAACACATTTTCAAGATATTCCTATTATCTTATTTCCAAAAGGTATTGCTGGATATCTAAATGATATTAAAGGTGATTTTGATGTATTTGGAGTAGATTGGGGGACACCAATGGAGGTTGCAAAACAATATTTAGGACAAAAATATGTTCTGCAAGGAAATCTTGAACCAAGTCGTCTTTATAATGAAGATAGTATGGAAATGGCGATAGATGATATTATTGCAATTATGGGAAAAAAAGCTGGACATATTTTTAACTTAGGTCATGGAATGCTACCTGACCTACCAAGAGAAAATGCAATCAAACTAGTTGAAATGGTTCATAAGAAAACAAAAAGATAACACTATTTTTTATTCCAAGAAACAGTAATAGTCGTTCCTACACCTAGCTCACTTTGAAGATTGAGATCAAAAGAGTGTAGGATTGCTATGTGTTTTACGATAGATAATCCAAGTCCTGTTCCCTCTATTGTTTTGGAACGACTCTTATCTTCCCTAAAAAACCTTTCAAAAACTCTTTGTTGGTTTTGAATACTGATACCCATCCCTGTATCTTGAATACTAAAAGATCCTCCTGATTGGCTCTCTTCTAGAGTAATGAAAATCTTTCCATTTTTTTTATTATACTTAACCGCATTATCACAAAGATTAAAAATCATATCTTCTATCAGGGTTTTTACCCCAAATATTTTACACTCCCCAAAAAGTTTTATAGTAATATCTTTGGTGTTAATATGTTGCAAGATGTTTTCTATACTCTCTCTTAGATTAAATTCTTCTTTTTGATAAGGAGACTGTCCTTCATCAAGCCTTGAAATTTTAATGATATCATTGATAAGTTCCAACAAGTGTTGTGATTGCTGATGAATCTTTGTCCCAATTTGTTGCATATCTTTTTGAGGCACTAAATTATTTTTTATTAGATCTGCATAGCCTAAAATTGAAGTAAGAGGCGTTTTTAACTCGTGAGATACATTTGCGCTAAATTCTCGTCTTAAATTTTCCCTCTCTTTAATCTCAGTAATATCTAAAATCAATATTACTGCTCCAATAATTTTTTTATCCTCATAAACACTACTTGCAAAAACTTGATAAAAACAAGAATCTTTTTCTAGAATCTCCTCACTATTTTTTCCTTGCAATGCCTTTTCTATTGCTTCTTTAAGTTCTTTTTGACGACTGATTCCAAAAATATTATCCCCCAAATAAATCGCCCCAAATAACCTACTTGCACTCTTGTTAAAAGAAAGTATTCTATATTGATCATCAATAATCAAAAAGGCTTCTTGCATATTTTGAGTGATTGCATTAAAATCTTCTTGTTTTTGTTTTAATTGTGCGATTTGCTTGTGAATCAATGTTTCTTGCTGAGATATTTTTGATAAGAATGGGAGAAACTCATCATAGATTTTAGAATTGTAAGGATTTTTTAAATCGATATTATTAAGGGGTAAAATGATTATCTTTGATAGATATGAGGCCAGAAAGAAACTACAAATAAAAATAAAAAGGAAAAGAGCAAATAAAATCAGAGAGTCACTAAAAATAATACCAAAAAAATAAGTCTTGCAATTAGATACTTCTAAAATTTTTCCATCAGGCAAAATTGTTGTAATCTTTAAAACTTTTGTTGTTAGATTCTCTTCATAACACCTTTGCATAGCAAGATCATTAAAAATCTTTTGCGGTGCTTTTTCTGTTGAGTATTTTAATTCATCTTTAAGAGAAATAATATTATCAAATAAAACTTCTTTATCAGGAGAAAGGATTCTAATGCGATTTTGTAAAAAATTACCCTTAAGCATCTCCAGGGTATTTCTTTTTAGAAATTCCACAACAACTCTTGTTTCATCTTGTAGATTATTATGAATTTTTTTTTCCAATTCTCTGTCTATAAAAACACCTAGCAATAAAATACTAATTAAAAGAATTAGCAAGGAAGAACCAAAAATTGCTCTAAAAATTCTCTTAGTCATGATCAATATTTTGTTGTTCTAATTTATAACCAACCCCACGAACAGTGGAGATCAGCTTGCCATAAATGCCTAATTTTTGACGCAGAGTCTTTATATGCATATCAATTGTGCGACTAATGCTTGGAAAGTCATCCCCCCAAACTTCCATTGCAATTTGTTCTCTACTAAAAACTATATTGGGATAATTTAAAAATAAGTGCAAGATCTTGTATTCTTTCAAAGTAAGATCAATATTTACGCCATCAATGCTAACCAAATGTTTTTTATCATTAAAGTAGAAATTTTTGATTCTAAATTCTTCTTTAACACTGGATTGAATTCTCCTAGAAACTGCCTTGATTCTTGCAATAAGCTCCATCACGCCAAAGGGCTTACTAATATAATCATCAGCTCCCATATCAAGACCCTTCACCTTATCAAACTCACTATTTTTAGCAGTAAGTAAAATTGTTGGAATCTCTCTAGTTGTAACTTTATTTTTTAAAGTTTGCAAGACACTTAATCCATCCTGATCTGGTAACATAATATCAAGCAATATCAATTTTGGCAGGGAGGTTTTAAGAGCTTTAAAAAAGTCTTGTGCTGTTTTAAACCCCTGTATTTCAAAATTCTGTGTTTGTAATGTATAAATTACAAGCTCTCTGATACTATCATCATCTTCTAAAATATAAATCATTCTTCACCTACATAATGTCCTGTAATAGAATATTTTACCCATTCTGCAATATTAGTGGAATGATCTGCAATTTTTTCAAAATACTTTGCAATCATCAAATAATTAATTAATGCCTCACTATGATGAGAATCTACACCCAATCTTGTGATAATACTTTGTTTTATTTTATAAAATAACCCATCTATAATATCATCATTCTCAATCACTTTATGAGCGATATTTAAATCTTGTTTTATGAAGCAATCAACACAACAACTCACCATTTCAATTGTTGATTTTGCCATATCTTCCAGCCCTGCTTGACAATCATCTTTTGTCAGTTCTTTGGCAATCTTTGCAATATCTAGCGCCATATCTCCTATTCTTTCCATATCAGATATAATCTTTAATGCAGAATAAACCTTTCTCAAATCTCCTGCAACTGGTTGCTGTTGCAATAAAATTTGCATACATAGATCTTGAATGCCATTTTCCTGTCTATCAATTTGAGATTCTAAGTTAGCAACCTCCTTATACAAATCCTTACGATTTTGTAGTGCCTTGATAGATAGACCAATTATCTCTTCACATAAACTTCCCATCTTAATCAACTCAGTATTTAATAAATCCATTTGGGAATTAAAAAATGTTCTCATTATCCAAACCTCCCTGTTATATAATCTTCAGTTTGCTTTTCTTTTGGCATTGAAAAAATCTGTTTTGTAGATGCAAACTCAATTAACTCTCCTAATAAAAAGAATGCTGTTTTATCTGATATACGAGCAGCCTGTTGCATATTATGCGTAACAATTACTATTGTATAGTGTTTTTTGAGCTCTAAAACCAAATCTTCAATTTTAGTGGTTGAAATTGGATCCAAAGCACTAGTGGGCTCATCCATCAATAAAACTTCTGGAGATATTGCCAAAGCTCTTGCAATGCATAGCCTTTGTTGTTGTCCTCCTGATAATCCCAATGCACTCTTATGTAATCTATCTTTTACATCATCCCATATTGCAGCTTTTCTCAAAGAATCTTCAACAATATTGTTGAGCTGAAGTTTATTAGAGATTCCGTGAGTTCTGGGCCCAAAGGCTATATTGTCATAAATGCTCATTGGGAAAGGATTGGGCTTTTGAAAAACCATTCCTACTCTTTTTCTCAAGAGATTGACATCTATATCTCCATAAATATCCACTTCATCTAGAAGTATTTTACCCTCAACCTTGCAACCTTCTACAAGATCATTCATACGGTTCAAGGTTTTAAGTAATGAAGACTTTCCACAACCACTAGGTCCTATAAAAGCAGTAATTTCCCTCTCTTCTATCTGAATGTTAATATCCTTTAGTGCATGAAAATTATCATAAAATAAATTGAAATTTGAGATATTAAATTTACTCATAATTTTTCCTTTGAAAAATATTTTGCTATAAGCGATGATATTAAGTTAAGCAAGATGATAATAAAAAGTAAAATACAAGCCGCGGCATAAGCCTGATTTACATAAAGACCCTCAGAAAGCAGAGCATACATATGCACACTAAGACTCCTTCCAGAATCTAAGAGACTTTGAAAAACTTGAGCCAATGTCCCAGCAGTATAAATTAATGCTGCACTTTCTCCAACAATTCTACCTGTACCTAAAATAATACCACTAAGAATCCCTGGTATTGCTGATGGCAGAATGATAAAAAATATAGTTCTTAGTTTCCCTGCACCAAGTGCAAAACTTCCCTCTCTATAACTCAAAGGGACAGATTTTAGAGATTCTTGGGTTGTTTGTATCAATAATGGTAATATCATAATAGAGAGCGTAAGAACCCCACTTAAAAAAGAATAACCAAAACCAAAATATACGACAAACATTAAATAGCCAAAAAGACCAAAAATGATTGATGGGATACCCGATAAAGTCTCACTCATTAAATTAACAATCGTGATAGACTTACTACTCTTTTTTGCATACTCTACCAAATAAATAGCACCAAATACACCAATTGGAACTGCTAAAAATAAACTTGCAATTACCATCAATACGGTATTGATAATTGCTGGCATCATTGATACATTTACAGAATTATACTCCCAAGCAAAGGATTCAAAATTTAAATGAGGAATCCCCTTAATAAGGATATATCCCACCAAAAGCAAAAACAATCCAATTACAATAATAATTGCTACATACACAGAAAACAACAAGAAAAGTGATAATTTATCCTTATATATAGCTCTCATCTTTGCTTCCTACTTAATACTGAAAATAAAAGATTAATAAGCAAAATAAAGACAAATAAAACCACAGCTGTTCCCAACAATGCTTCTCTATGCAAGTCTGTTGCATATCCCATTTCTAAAACAATATTTGTTGTCAATGTTCTAACTCCATCTAAAATACTTTGAGGAAGAACAGCTTGATTCCCTGCTATCATCACCACAGCCATCGTTTCTCCTATGGCTCTACCAATACCAAGTATAATACTTGTCAAAACTCCAGATTTTGCCGCAGGTAGAAGAACTAAAAATACACTTTTTTCATGAGTTGCACCAAGTGCTAATGCTCCTTCATAATAAGAGTTTGGAACCGCATCAATTGCAGTTTTGCTGATTGTAATAATTGTAGGAAGAATCATGATTCCAAGAAGAAGAGAAGCACTTAAAATACCCTTTCCACTTGTTCCAAACAAAGTTTGTATAAATGGAACAAGGACAACAAGACCAAAAAAACCATAAACTATAGAAGGAATCCCTGCCATTAGATTAATTGCAGGATTTAGAACTTTTGCCAGTTTTTTATTACAAAATTTTGACATAAAAACAGCACTAAGAATCCCTATTGGAACTCCACAAATAATAGCTCCAGCAGTAATATAAATACTCCCTATAATCATTGGAAAAATACCAAATTCCTCATCTAAAGGTTTCCAGGTTTCTCCAAACAAAAAATCAATTATACCGATGTTTTTGATAGCAGGTATCCCATTGCTAAATAAAAAAAAGCATATCAAGCCTACACAAAAAATACACACATAGGCTGATAGCAAAAACACGATATATGCAAGTTTTTCTCTCAACTCTTGCATAAGCACTACTCCTTACTTACCTTGCAAATCTTTCCAGTCTTTTATATTGCCAATGTAGATTTCTTTTATTTGTTCTTGAGTTAAATTAGCAATAGGATTTTCTTGATTGACAATTAGAACAATACCATCAATTGCTATAACTTTTGAAACTACCCCCTTATCCTTTTCACTTTGTTTTAACTCTCTAGATACCATTCCAATATCACTTATCCCTTGAATTACAGAAGTAACACCTATGGTTGAATCGCTTTGTTGAAGTTGAATTGTTGCCTTAGGATTGATTTTTAAATAGGCTTCTTTTAGCGCCTCCATTACAGGAGCAATAGAAGAAGACCCAGAAATAGTAATCTTTCCCTCAACAAGAGTGCTACTAAAGGGATTATTAGTATCTAACCCAATATAACCCTTAGAATCTACAATAGCTTGTCCATCTTGACTTAAAATAAAATTAATAAAATCCTGTGCAACTAAATTAACTTTTTCTTTTGTAACAATGTTAAATGGCCTTGCAATAGGATAAGTCTTATTTCTAATACTTTGAACACTAGGCACAGCACCATCCACAGATACTACTTTTACATCATTATTTAAAGATCCTAGTGAAATATAACCAATTGCATTCTTATTTCCAGACACAGTGCTTAGAACAACAGAAGTAGAATTAGTAATCTCTGCTCTTTGAGTAATTGCATCTACTTTTTTACCCTTTTTATTTACCTTTTGAATCTGAAGTAATTCCACAAAAGCACCTCTAGTGCCAGAACCTTCCTCCCTCGAAATTACATCAATTTGATGTGCATACAAAATTTGCAACCCTAAACTCAAAGTAAGCAAAAACTTGAAATATTTTTTCATGGTAATCCTTTGTTGTTAAGTTTTTTGACAGTGGTGAGTCTAGACATAACTTGTAAGCAATGTATGTGGTTTATGTAAAATCTATGTAAATAAATTATTTAGATTCTTTGTATCCATAGTTTTACATTATCTTGTTCAATAAAAAGTTTTGTATTTTCTCCATGTCCTGTAAAAATTATCTTATCGCTCTCTCTTTTCAAATCACTAAATCTTTGCAAAGATTCTTTCATATCCAAAGCATTAGAGTAGGGGAAATCAAAACGACCTATGCTCCTTTTAAAAACAAAATCTCCACTAAAAATACAAGTATCAAGTTCTATGATTGAGCATCCAGGGGTATGTCCTGGTAAATGATGATACACAACCCTTAAACCATCAATTTCTAGCTCTTTGCTTGATTTAAAATTTTCAATTTCAATATCTGGAGCACAAGGTATAACTCCAGTGTCAAAACAATCACTCTTAAGCATAAAAGCATCTTGCTTGGGGCAATAAATCTTTATATTTGGAAATTTTTGTTTTAAGTGAAAAACATCAAAAATGTGATCAAAATGCCCATGTGTAATTAAAATAGCTACAGGATTATTGCACTCTTGTGCTATCCACTTCGTGGCTCCATCGCCAGGATCAATAATCCATTGCTTATTCTCTTGAATAATAATATGACAATTTGTTTCATAAATTCCAAAGGCTTTGGTTTTAATTTCCACTTAAATCTCCTTTATGATAAAATTCTAAGAATATATAAAAAGTGGTTTTAATTCTAATATAAAATCCTTAAGGAATAGAGTCATGTCAAAGGAACAAGAAAATATAAAACAAGATCAAGAATATCTCCTAAACACTTATGCAAAACAATATTTATTTTTTCATAAAGCTAAGGGATCTAGATTATGGAATGAGGATAATCAGGATTATATCGATTTTAGTAGTGGTATTGGTGTTTGCAGTGTTGGACATTGTAATGATGTTTTAAATCAAAATTTAAAAGAACAGCTAGATAGCATTGTGCATACTTCAAATCTCTACAATAATAGTTTGCAAACTCAATTAGCAAAAAAAATCGTCCAGTTAAGTGGTTATGATATGGGTGTGTTTTTTAGCAACTCTGGTGCAGAGGCAAATGAATGCGCTATCAAGATTGCAAGAAAGTTTGGAGAAGAATCGCAAAGATATGAGATTATTACCTTAGAATCTAGTTTTCACGGCAGAACCATAGCAACTTTAAAAGCTACGGGGCAAAAAAAATTCCATCAGCACTTTGGACCTTTTCCAAAAGGTTTTAAGATTGCAAAGGATATAGAACACATTAAAAAACTAATCAGTAAAAAAACTTGTGCTGTTATGATTGAGCTTATTCAAGGGGAGGGTGGTGTAAGATCTTTTGATCAAAAACAAATACAAGACCTCTCTAGATTCTTAAAAAAGAATAAAGTTTTATTAATAATAGATGAAGTCCAAAGTGGGGTTTACCGCAGTGGAAGTTTTTTGGCAAGTCAAGAATATAATATCACTCCTGATATTATTACCTTGGCAAAAGGTCTTGGTGGAGGTATTCCAATTGGAGCAACTCTCACAAATCTAAAAACTATTTTTTTTCATGGGGATCACGGCAGTACCTTTGGAGGTAATTTTTTAGCAATGAGGGCAGGAATTAGTGTATTAAGTATTTTAGAACAAGAGTTCAATAAAGGTGCTCTGCAGAAAAATATCAACTCCTTTAAAACCCATCTAGATTCTATCATAAAAGACTTTCCCAATCTTTTCATAGAAACTACGGGAATGGGATTAATGCTTGGACTAAAGGCATTAAATCAAGATATCTTTGATAAAGTCATAAAAAATAGTCTTGTTGAGCGCGTGCTAGTATTAAAGTCAGGTAACAATGTAGTTAGATTTCTTCCTCCACTAAATATTAGCGAAGAGGAAATATCAGAGGGATTTAAGAGATTTAGAATAGCTTGTATAAAAGTAGAAGCTAGATAGATTAATCCTGTCTAGCTTTTGGGTAGCAAAATCTATAACCTCTTCTCCTTACTGTCTCTACAGTAGAAATATCTAAAGGTTTATCAAGTTTTTGTCTAATTTGATTAATTGCTACCTCAATAACATTGGGTGTTACAAGTTCAGGTTCTTCCCAGATAGCATCAAGAAGCTGTTCTTTTGAAACAATTTGATCTCTATGGCGAGCAAGATGTGTTAAAACTTCAAAAGGTTTTCCTTTTACTTCAACCTCTTTTCCTTTATAAAGTACCCTTTCCTCATCAGGATTAATGACTAAGTCTTCAATCTCGATAATACCAGATGTAGAAAATTTAAGTCTAGCTTCAATCCTAGCCAACAAAGCTTCCCCATCAATAGGCTTAAGTATATAGTCATCAACACCACATCTAAATGAACGAACCTCTGCTTCTGATTTTGTATTTTTTTGATTAGTTACCATAATAATAGTTTTTGGGGCTTTGTTTCTTATAATGCTAATAATCTCCTCAAATTCTTCATTAAAATGAAAACTCAACAAAATTACATCATAATTTCTAATACCAATATAATAATGGCCATCCTTTAAATTACCAGCAATATCAATCTGATAATCTTGTTTTGCAAAAAAAGATGCTAAAGATTTACTGACACTTATTTCCTCATCAACGAACAGGATACGCATTTCTAATCCTTATACTAAACTTAATTTTAGAGATTATAGCATAATTTTATATTTATTTAAGTAAAATTTAATCAGATAAATTTTATAATAAATATTTACTTTATTTATTTTTTTTGCTAAAATTCCCCTAGTTGGTTGCTAGAAGAAATTCCTGCAACTGACTCGGCGCACAGTGTGGCAAGGTTACCTCCCCCTCCTTTCTTTGTCATAGGTTGTGTGTCGCTCTCCTTTTTGTTTTATTAAGTTAAAAGATTGATATTTTGGGCATCGCTATTTGGCGATGCCTTTTTTAGTTTTATGTTCCGCAAAAATACTTATCCCTTCACAAAACCTCATTCCAAAGAGCAAAATTGTCCAAGATGCATAAATCCAGAGCATAAAAATAATCAAGATAGAAATGGAACCATAAAAACTTGGATAAATCTTATTATAAGAGATATAGTAAAGAAACAGCCACTTAAAGATAAACCAAATGCAGGCACAAACAAATGAAGATCCTATAAGTATTCTTTTTACCAATATTTTATTTGCTGAAACCCTAAAAAGAACTATAAACAAAATTGTAGTTAAAAGTAGTGAAAAAGAATTTATAAAAATTAAATGTATCTTATAGACTTGAAAAATCCTTTTTAATTGCATATTGATATAAAATAAAAATGCAATTACTGTGGGGAAAAAAGTGATCATTATCCAATATGCTTTAAGGGAATCTAAAAAATTTCTTGGTTTAGAATTAAACATTCTTGAAGTAATAAATTCATAGTTTCTAAAAAATAAAAGAGAGGTAATACCCATATACACAAATCCTACAATTCCCATTGTTGAGGCTTGCTTCATAAAAGAATCTAGCATTTGTGTAAAAAAATCAACATGCGTTGGGATTAAAATAGAAGCAATTGCCCCTTTGAAATCACTCATCATATTTTGAAAATTAGGAAACATAGAGATAATAGATAGGATAATAAAGAGTAGAGGAATAATTGCAAAAATAGTATAAAAACTTAAAGAGGCTGCAAAATAAAAAATCTCTTCTTCATGTGTTAAAAAATTATAAAGATTAGTTATTCTACTTCGAGTTTGCAAAAACAAAGCTTTTAATTTCATTTATTTTCCTAGTTTAGAGAGATAAACAATTTTACAAGTTTTTTACTTAAAAAACTTTTTGTTTTTACGACTCATTCATAGAATACCTCTGAAAAATCAAAATCTAAATAAGGATGAAGATGAAAATGAAAAAAAGATTTTTTGTATTTAGCGCAGTATTGAGTAGTTTTTTGATGGGACAAGAAGTTGCTGAGGAAAAAAAAGAACTTTCTCCAGAGGAAACTGCAAAAAAAGATATTTCTCAAGATCAAAGTTTTATTAAAAAAGTTGTAACAGGTATTAAGTTTAATGGTGTAGCTTTCATAAGACAATTTAATAATTTTGGTGATCTTGGTGGAAGTTCTCAACAATATAGACTAAAACTTGATGTAACATCAGGAGAGGTTTATGGTTATAGCGTTACAGGAGGTATTTTTTTCTCTCAAGGAACTTCAACACCTGGAAATGATAATGTTACTTATGGATCTATCCAAGGTAGCAGAGGTTCTGCATACAATGCTTATTTTTCTGATCGTTTTGGTATTGGCGTGCTTTATGCAAGCAAAAGTATTAAGACAGAAAATATTGATTTTAAGGCAAATCTAGGAAAAATGAATATTAACTCTCCTTTAAGTGACAAAACACTGGATTTAGCTACAGGACTTGAGGCAACCTTAAAACACAAAAATATTCAATATCATTTTCATTATGCAAATAGCTGGATTACTGATACCATAGCCTATGTCTTTAGAGAGCAAAATTTAAAAAATTCAAGTGGTACTTCAATAGGCAAAAATCAATCTGCAGCAGCAATTGGTCTGGGTAATCATTTATTTATTTTAGGTGCTAGCGGTAAAAAAGTTTTTAAAAATTTTGATTTTAATATCTATGGAGTCAATGCGCTCAATTTGTTTGATTTATTATTCTTTGCAGATGGAGCCTATACTTTTAAAACAGGAGCTGGGGACTTTACTATTAAAGCTCAAGTTGCTACAGCAAATTTAAATTCTACTCCAAATATTTTATTAGGAGGTGATGGTGGAAAAAAACTTACGAGCAATCTTCATACCTCTATCAAAGATGAAGCCCAATTTAGAGGAATTTATAATATCAATATTGCTTATAAATATTCTGGTTTTAGCACAAAAATAGGTTATTTAGGAAGTTTTGGGGATGGTTATGGTGTTTCTTTAACTTCAAAAGGTGGTATTGATGTGGGTGGAAAAATGTGGTATAGCAATTTTAGTTCTGCTTACAGTGGTTTTGGTGTTTTTAGCTCTGGGAGCAAGAAAGGAACAGATATTAAGGTAGCTTACCTTGCTACAGAATACAAATTTAAAAAACCTGTTAGAATTGGTTTTGATGCAGCATATATTACTGGGAAGAATAATTTTTACCTAACAACGGGTAGTACTCCTCAAGATAAGACTTTCTGGGAGCTTACTCCATCAATTAAATATAATTTCACAAAAAATCTTGAAATTTCTGCTCTCAGTGCATTCTATGTAGGTGGTATGGAAATTATCAAAACAAGATTAGAATTAAAATACAACTTCTAGTATCTAGTATGTGAAAGGGGAGTGAGGGGGTAGAGGGGAATTAGAAAATATATCTTACTCCCATATTTCCACTAATTCCAATATCCTTATAAAATATTCCCAGCTTAGATCCTAGACCAAAATTTATAAAAGTCCTATTATAAATTTCCATCTCTCCGCCTATGGTAAGAGAGAGATGTAAATTTTTTAGATTAGATTTTTGATAATTTAAGATGTTATTACCAACAAATCGAATCATATCATTGCCATCAGAATAAACAAGCAGATCTTGCGAAGTTGCAAATAATACATACCAGTAAGAATTTTCATTGACATATTTTCTTGTCTCTAATCCAACATTTACCTTTAAAACATGTTTATTATCAGAGTTTGCTTTAGCAAGTAAATCTTGGTAGTAAGATTGAATTGTTTGTCCATGGATATTGGAATTGGCAATATAAAAATAACTCAATCCAACCTGTGGCTTTATCACCAAACTTCTTTCTTGCAAGTAAAACAGATATCCATAATTGAAGTTTAAGTTTGTAATATAAGAGTTATAGTCATATCTTTGATTTAATTGTCTAGTAATAATTTCTTGAGAATTAATAAATTCTTGATTCCACCCTATAGTTTCACTCATCGTCAAATCAAATTCATGGTTGTCACCCAAAAATGCACGAGAGTAAAAGCCGATATTGAGATTATTGGCATTATTTTGTATAAGATCTCCATAATAAGAGCTATAAGCATATGCCATATATCCGCCAATAATAACATTATCAATAAAACGATCATAACCAACATTTATCCCATAAAGTGTTCCATTTCCACCTTGGATAAAATTTGCAGCACCTATAACTGTCCCCCAAACATTGTTTTTGTATTCTTCTCTTAAACCATGTTGGTAAATTGAAGCACTAAGTTCTTCCTCATTACTATCATCTTGAGCAAAATATTTACCCTGAAGTCTTTGAATCACTTTCACAAAAGTATTTTTATCCACTTTCTTTTTAGAACTAAGTTTTACAAGCCTACTATTTCTATTTACATCTGTTGCAAGCCTCACAGCATCAATAGTACTTGCCTTTCTATCTACTGAACTTATTTGCCTAGTAGCACTTTGAATATTATTACCAACTTTCATAAAATATTCTAAATTTTGTGGAGTAATAACATCATTTGCCCAAACTGCATTATTTTTTTCGATCATCAACTCTTGAAATGCATCCATAATGCCCCTGCCAATGTTATTAATAGCATCAATCCATTCCTGACCACCTTTACGATAAAACCAATACTCTATCCGATTCTTATCAAAGGGGTTGAAATTATCTTGGGTGTCTATTTTAAAGCCAATAGAGGTGGCATCTATAATCTTTGTAAGAATAATTCCATTATAACTAAAGGTTGTATCATTATCTATTCTTAAGCCTCCTTGCGTTTCAAAAAATCCCAATCTATCAAGCATATTAGATTGATAACCAGAATCACTCCCACTTGAGGTAGTTCCTGACTGATTTGTATAATGATAAATAATTCCACCTTTTGAAGAAAGAAGAGTGTAACTAGTCCCTAGCTTCAAGCCTTTTAATCCAGATAAATTATAAACATTAAAAACTGCTAAGGGGCGATGATTTTCATCTACTTTTCTTGCATCAAGATAGATACTTGTTTGTCCATTTACCTTAATAGGATTTAAGGTGGCACCATCTAGAAAAAAGTGAATGTTACCTTTTATCTCTAAATTACCATTAATTGTAATATTACTTTTACCGCTATAAGATAAATTACCTCCACTGGCAAGACTTAAGTGATTAAAAGTTGCAGTGGCATTTGTAAAATTTAAATCAATAAAAGTTGCATTTCCTAAAACTTGTGTACTATCAAAAGTTTGAGAATTAATAACAAAACTAGCCTTTGTAGCATCAAGACTCTCACCAGTCAAAGAGATGGAGCTATTTGGGGTTAATAGACCAGATAAAGATATATTATTATCCTTACTCATATAACTTGCTGTGATTGTGTTATCATTCACACTCCAATCACTCCAATCTAAATTTAATGCATTGATACCAACAGTTTGAAATGCTGTTTGACTTGTATTGATATTGCCAATTTGAACAAAACCACTAGAATCACTCTTAAAAATTCCTCCTTGTGATCTAAAAGAAGAAATAACAATATTTGCATTTTTGCTCTCTGTAGAATCAAAAGTAGGATAGGCCGTATCAAGGCGACTATTCCAAGAAAGAGATAGACTATCAATTTTAATGTTTTTTACATTATTGAAAATAAGATTTCCACCATATGCTCCCCAAGTAGATGCAGAGATATTCTCAATTTGTGCGTGGTTAAGATTCTTAAAGGTTATATTTTTAGTTCCCACATTAAAAGCCCCTGACTTAATACTATAAGTCCCTGTAATTTTAATATCCGCAAAACCATTTTCATCATCTTGGGATTGATAAAAAGAAGAATTTGGCGAAACATTTAATCCATAAGATGAAAAATGAGAGGTTTCCAAAGTGGTATTTTCAAGAAGTAAGATTTTTTTAATATCTATCTCTTGAGATCTATCAGAAAAAGTGATGATAGAATTTTTTGCACTTAAAGAATCCAAAATTTCAAAAGAAGTAAGGGAACTTACATCTAATCTTCCATAATTATCAAATACTAAAGTTTTTACCTTGAGATTTCCATTTCCTCGAAACTTTAAGGTAGCAGCATCAACACTGCTACTGCCACTTAAAAAACGCAGAGTATTAATTCTAGAATCCCCAATATCAGTAAGAAACTCATTATATGAATTATTGCTTGATTGTATTTCCATTGTATCAATCAAAAAATCTTTGGCACTAATTCCACCACCAAGGCTATTTTGTCTTGCATCTCTTGCAACAAGCTTATGAATATAGATTCCATATTGTTCTTCTGCATCCCCGTTATTTATCCCCTCAAAACTTATCTTTTGTCGTCCTGTAATTTGACTTAAATCAAGAGTTACTTCATCACTCACTGTTCCATTTCCAACAAGCAAGATAGTACCCTGATAATTAAAACTATCCCCAATTGCTCTCAAACTTGAATGATTTCTAATATTAATGACGCTTGTATGATCATTATCATTTGATCCAATAAAACTATAATCATTTGTTTTTGTTGTTTCTAATATTAGATGCCCACTGATTAAAGCACCATCACCAAGAATAATATTTCCTCCCAAATAAATATCATCAGCCTTAACATGCATATTAGACTTTGAAAGACTATCTCCTATTCTTATAACACCTGTCTCTCCAGCATTTTCCCTATTTTTTCCCAAAACAAACTTTGACCCTGTTGCATCAATTGTAAAAACTGCTTGAGGACTTGCACTATTGTGATAAGTATAGTCTTTAAGGTAGTAAATAATAGGTTGTCCTCTTGTATCTTCCTCATCTGATATTTTTGGTTCAAGTCTAAGGGTATAGCTATTCTTTAACCCTCCTGCTCCATTCATAATCCCAAAAACTGCATCCCCACCAAATCCCCATACGCCTGGCTTAATGTGAGGGGTTATATCCACATATACTCCTGTGGCTTTTATAATAAAGCTTAAAGTATTACTAGAAATACTAGATGAGAAATCAATCTGCAAAGGATTGTTATTATTTTGATTATCAAAAAAATAAATATTGCGAGTAAGAATTTGCTGAATAGTGCCATATCCTGTATCAGAATCTAAGCTTGTGTAAATTTTTCCGTTTTGTAGAAATTGGATACCACCACCTGCATTAATTAGAGTGTAGCTTTTTCCAGTGATTAAATCCTTAGTGCTTGCATAAATATTAATCCTTGAATTTGGAACCACCGTATCATCTTTAGAAGCTTCTTCTAAAGGATTCATATTAAACTGAAAATAGCCATCTTTAACATCAATTAAGGTCGTATTGCTTGGTTTAAGTGAGAAATTTAAAGCACCATTATTAATCATATTACCACCATAAACCTCTAATTTTGAACCATCAGATATATTTAAGTCACCATTATTAGTATAGGTGTGATTAGTATCCTTAAGATATACTCCCGCATTATTTACAATGCTTATATTTTTTGTAAAAAGATTATTAGCCTTGATGGTTGAATTATTAAAGGTAATTTTTTCAATACTAATATCACCAGTCATTGCAGAACTTTGAGAATCTCTTTGTGCATCCAACAAAGATTGACTATTCATAACCAAATTTTTTGCCCTTAGAGTTTCTCCTGATTTGATATAAAGCTTTGCTCCATTTTCTAATGTAACATCATCAATATTTGTATTTCTAGCATATAAAAAGATTTCATTATTACTAAAACTGGCAGTTTTAATAGTAAGACTTTCTCCTGCTTTAATAGTTGCATAGGAAGCCTCCAGTGTATCAATTACTACATTATTAACTTCAAAAGCATCCAAAGTACTCCAATTAGAAATTTTTGCATTTGTAATTTCAAGACCTTGAGCGGATGTAAATTTTGCAGTTGCCTTAGTGGTGGCACCCCATCCTCCAAAGATTTCTAAGTTTCCAATTTTGAAATTTGTATTTTGATTCCCTATCAAATTTGTTGTTGGATTAAAATCAGCTGTTTGTACATTAAGATTCCCGATATTAAAATCAGTATTTGCATAAATATTTCCACGAGTTGCAGTGAGTGTATTAATTACAGTCTTATTAGAAACATTACTTACATTAAAGGTATTAGCCCCTGTATCCACAGTGGAATTCAACATAAGCACTATAGAATCTAGATTAAGATTCTCCACCCCCTCTTTTACAAAAAAGCTACTCCCTGTTACCCCAAAGGTTTTTAAAGTAATAGAGCCTGAAGAAGTAAAGGAAGGGGTATTGCTGATGGTGATAAAATTATTCTTCAACCCCGTTGCAAAAAGGTTCCAATCACCTGTAATAGAGACACCATCACCCTGATTATTATAGGTTGCATTTTGGGCATCTAGAGTATAGGTTTCTACATCCTTTGTAAAAAAAGTAGTATTTGAAAGGCTAAGAGATTTAATATTTATAGATGCACTAGACTCATTAGAGTCAAAACGCCCCCCTGAAATACTAAGAGAATCGATAGTGATAGAATTCTTACTTTCACTAGAAACCTCATTGTTTTTGAATTGCAAAGTTCCGCTACCTTGTATTTGCCGTGCATAAAAATCAAAATTATTTGCAGAAAAAATAACACTACCTCCTGTAGCATTATTCACTGTGATATTTTTTGCAATGAGATTACCTTTTGCATCAAAAGTTGCACTAGAATTTTGGAGCCCCGCCTTGGTTAAATTTAAATTAAAATCTTGTAAAGTGATGTTGCTTGATGATTGAAAAGTGATACCAAGACCACCGCCTGTGTTAATACCATTGCCAGCCCCCAATGTTCCTGTCAGAAAAACTTCTCTTGCCTGAAATTTTGCTGTAACATAGCCTATCCACCATCCACTTCCAAACCATACGCTCCCTGTGCCTGAGGCTTTAGTATTATTTCCAAAAATTAATGTTCCATTGGCATATGTTTGTGAAAATGCTTTGTCACTTGAATAATAGGTTTTAGTTTCGCGGACATAAAACTCATCGGTTTGATTTTTTGTTACACTTCTTAGATAATAAACATCATTCTGGATGTTAGTACTTGCAACTAAAGTATCAGGAATCCCAAGTATAGAGGATAAAACAATACTTCCAAATAATCTTTTACTCGCAGTATCCAAATCTACCTCGGTGTGTATAAAATCTAAAACACCTAGGATTATATCGTATTATCATTAAATAAAAAAGCTCTGAGTTTTGCGCTTTTAGATCGTGAATTATGCTTAATTTCCTCTTTACTTGCAACCTTGGGTTTTTTAGTCAAAAGCACCCCTTGCTGATGATTATTTCCACAGGTGCATTTTAGATTATCTTTGGGACAAATACAAGATTTTGAAAAATGATTGAAAGCTTGCTTTACAATACGGTCTTCTAGAGAATGAAATGTAATAATACACAAAACCACATTAGAAAGAAAACTTGAATGATGTAATAATTTTTGCAGTTCTTCTAATTCCTTATTTACTTCAATTCTTAATGCTTGATAAACTAATGGCAGAATTTTAGGATTCCTAAAATGTCTTTGCAAGAAAATACTAAAATCTCTTGCACTTTCAAAATCTTGTTTTTTTCTCTCTTGTACAATAAGTGAAGCAAGTTTCTTGCTTTCTCTCAATTCCCCATAATCTCTGAAAATTTTTTCAAGGCTATTTGCGCTATAGTTCTTTAAAATACTCCTAGCATCTAAATCATTATGACAATCCATACGCATATCTAACACCTCACTATTAAAACCAAAACCCCTATGAGATGTATCAAGTTGGAATGAGCTTACGCCTATATCTGCTAAGATTCCTTTTATCTGTGTACCATATTTTTGGATTAAATCCTTAATGCCATCACCAAAACTTCCTTCAAAACACTCAAACCTATCTTTAAAATCCTTGAGAAAGTTTTTACTAAAAGTTCTTGCATCCTTATCCCGATCAATTCCAATAATCTTAATATTTGGGTTTTGTTGAAGTAGAGCTCTTGTATGTCCACCAAAACCAAGTGTGCAATCTATGATAATTCCTTCTTTAATAGGACTAAAGACCTCTAAAACTTCATTCAATAAAACGGGTATATGTGGTATTTTTTGCATAAAAACTCTGTAAGTTGAAAATCATTTGGTATAGCGATAAGCCGAGTTCTGTCATTGAGCGATTATTTATCTAAGGCTTTATTTCACAATAAAGCTCAAGCAAAGAGTTAAAATTTGAGACCTAACCATACTCTTCTTGCTACGGATTGGGTTTACACGGACAGATTTAATTACTTAAATCTCGGTAGGCTCTTACCCCACCTTTTCACCCTTACCAAAAAATGGCGGTTATTTTCTGTTGCACTATCCCTTAGCTTACGCTAGCCATTTGTTAAATGGAATCCTGTCTCTGTAGCTCGGACTTTCCTCTCAGGATAACCTGAGCAATCGCCTGCTATACCAAAGTTTCGTATTATAACAAAAAAAGTAATCTTAGAACATTTTGGTATAATGAACTCAAAGATGAAATATCCTAAAAACTTTAGGGTTTGTCACTTTTAAAGATTTAAGTCGGATTTGAGTTTTTACTATGATACCTCGTAGTGATTTGGTTTTATTGAGTTAGCTTATGCATCTCAAAAAGGAGACAATAATGCAAAACGATATTTTTAGTGGTTGGAAAATGTACAAAAACAACGAGATTCAATTTAGCGCTTTACACAATTCCATAACTTTATTAGCCCAAAATTATGACAATAGAAATGGTGAGAATATCTATACAATCGTTCCTGCTGTTGTAGAAAATGTTTATAGAGTTTTAGATGAAATGCTAGATTTTGGTGTTAATAATATCGAATTTACCCCATCATGCGATTCTTCAGATGGCTCTCATATCTTTAAATTTTTAAATCAAGGGGAAATTTTTAGGATAGTTATTACTTTTGATTATGGCAACAAACGTGATCACTCTATTAAAATTTTATTAGGAAATGGGAATTTAGAATTGATACAAAAATTAACTTGTGATAGAAATCATCTTGTCATACAAATGAATTTATGCATCAATTATATCTTAAGGGAGTATAAAGGCTGGAAAGATAGTATCAACAACACCTTTAGCCCAAGAGAATTATATTACAAAGATCAAGCCATTACAGGGCAAATTTCCAAGATCTGGTTAGATAGTATTTATGAAAAATTTGTAAAGAATATAAACAAATATGGATTAGTGGCAAATCTCAGTGAAACATATTATGATGAAATAGGTATTTATGATTTATTTTCTTTTTATGTTAAAAATAGGCAGGATAAAAAGGTTTTTGAGCTTAAAATTATTCGCCACTATCCTAATTACTCAACAAAAGATTGCACACTTATCATATTAACTCCTTATGGATGCACCTATGAGTTTGATATCCATAAAAATGGAATCGAAAAAATTTTAGATACCATAGACAACTTTTTCAAAGGATACTATTATAGAAAATCTCTTAAAGAGATTGATTTGCTTAAAAGTCTTATAGATTGTGAGATAGAGGATAATGAAATTTTTAAAAAATATTTATCAACTCAAGAAAATCTACCAACAATTGACATAAAACCTCTAAAATCCTTTGAGGATACTATTGATGGAAAACTTGATATATCTATCAAGCTTAATAATAATGAAATTAATAATACCAAGGACTTGGAATCTATCAAAGATAGAATTCTTGATATGATTAGTGCGCAAAAATTTGTGACTATGGTCGGGGTGCAAATTGAGATCTAAGAGAGCCCTATAACTTGGTAGGTTTTAAATACATAGGCTTTATTGTTGATAGTCCTAAATCATTCAAGGCTATCAATTCAAAACAAAATATTAGGAGTAGAAATATAAGTGAAGTTAATGAGCAAGCATGAAGAGGGTGATTTAATCAAGGAACTTTTTTTTACCACAAAACAGTTGAGAGCTTTTATCGCAAAAGATCTTAGAAAACTTGATATAGGATTTGAACAAGCTGGTATATTGTTTTTACTGGGATCTAGGGGGGCTTTGAGTATTAGTGAAATTGCACAATTCTTCGAAAAGGATAAAGCGACAATTTCTAGAACAATCAAGGCATTGGAACATAAAATGTTTGTCAAAAAGCAACAAGTGCCTGAAGACAAAAGAAGTAATCATATCAAACTCACCCAACTTGGCTTAGCCAAAATCGGGCAATTAGAAGGACAAAAAGAATTCTTGCTCAAAAAAATAAAAAGTGCAATCACAGCTCAAGAAAAGCAAATCTTTGTCTCTACTTTACGTAAAATTTTGGAAGTTATTAAATGAAAAAGTATCTTACCTTTTTATTTTTGCCTATTTTTATTTTTGCTAAACCTATTGCAGTAAATACAATTATTTTAAAGACAGGTTCCTTACAACAAGAGGAAAATTTTTTAGGCAATGTAGTTTTTAATGAATTTGCAAATATTGCATCTCAGTCAAGAGGCATAGTAGAAGAGGTATATTTTAGAATAGGGCAAAAAGTAAAAAAGGGAGAAAAGCTACTAAGCCTAAATGAAGAGTTTTTGCAAAAAGACATTATTATTAAACAATCAAAACTAGATCAAGCTCGTTATATATTAGAAAATAAAAAAAAGGAGCTTGAGCGCTATAAGAATCTTTTAGAAAGTCAATCCATTCCCCTACAACAATATGAAAATATTGAATATGATGTAAAATCCCAAGAAGCAAATATTTTAGCCCTTCAAGCAGAACTAGATATGTCTATTTTAGATCTAGGATATAAGACTATTTATGCGCCATTTGATGGAATTATTGTTGAACAAAAGGTGCATAAAGGGGAGTGGGTTAATACTGGGGAAGTGATTTGCCAGATTCTTGACACAAAAAATATTGAAGTGATTGCAGATGTTCCAAGTTTTATGATTAATCACTTAGCATTGGATCAAAAAGTCAAAGTAAGTATTAATAATAAAACCTATAACGGTAGCATTGTTGCCCTTATTCCAAAGGCTGATATCAGCTCAAGAAATTTTCCAGCATATATCAAAATTGCAAGCAATGAAATGCTTCTTGATGGAATGTCTGCTTCAATTAGATTAAATGTTGGAAAGCAAAACACTGGTTTTTTAATTCCTCGCGATAGCATTGTGCAGCACAAAGGGAGATCTAGTGTATTTGTCGTGCGTGGCAATAAGGCTGTTTGGATCCCTGTTGAAATTCTATCCATCAATAGAAACAATGCTCTTGTAAAGGGAGAAATGAAAGCAGGGGAAAAGCTTGTATCCAGAGGACAAGATAGACTTGAGGATGGAAGTGAAGTAAAAGAGATTCAATGAAAAGTTGGATTAAATATTGTCTTCTTAACCCCGTTGTAGTTTTTGTTTGTAGCGTCTTCCTAGTTTTATTTGGACTTATGGCTTTAGACAAAATGCCCTATCAGCTTTTACCACAAATTTCAAGACCCGTGATTAGTGTCTATACATCTTGGAAGGGAGCCCCTCCTTATGAAATTGAAAAAGAAATCACTGATAAGCAAGAAAAATATCTAAAAAATATTCCTGGACTTTTAAGCCTTACTTCAAATTCAAGACAAGGAATGTCTTCTATTACCCTGGAGTTTGATATTAATACAGATATGAAAACTGCTCTTTTAAATGTAAGCTCCAAACTTGATGAGGTGAGAGGGTATCCATCTGATGTGAGCAAACCAATCATAAAAACAACAGGAGAAAATGTTCCTATATCAATCTATCTTTTTGCAAAAACCCTTGATGTTAATGAAGACATCAACCATTACAAAAGTTATATTGCTGATGATATTATCAAATATTATGAAAGAATTGATGGGGTGGGGGAAGTTTATGTAAGCGGGGGAGTAAATGAACAAGTTTTTATTACACTAGATACACAAAAACTTGCTTTTTATCACATTACTATTGATGAGGTTATCTCAAGCATAAAAAAACAAAATCTAAATATTTCAGCTGGAAATATGGATTTTGCACAGCGTAATTACAGAATCTCTACAATAGGAGAATATGACAGCTTAGATTCTATTGGTAACACAGTAATTAAGACAATACATAATAAAAATATTATTCTAAAGGACTTGGCAATTATTCATCAAGGATATGAAAAAACCTCAAGCTATAATTTTCATAACAATAATCAAACCATATCTATACAAATTCGTCCAACAGCGAGTGCAAGCATCTTAGAACTTACAAACAAAGTTGAAGAAACAACAAAATTTTTAAATGAGAATTTTTTAGAAAAAAGAGGCTTAGTTATTGATTGGGGTAGAGATCAAAGACAGTATATTCTCTCTTCAATTAAGCTAGTGAAGGAAAATATCTTACTTGGTATTGCTTTAGCCATTATTGTATTGTTTTTATTTTTAAGGAAAATAACACCCTTAGTTGTAGTAATTCTAGCAATACCTCTTAGTATCATTGGTTCATTTGTATTATTAGGCGCATTTGATCGAACTTTAAATGTTATTTTGCTAGCGGGCGTTTCATTTGCAATCAGCATGATTATTGATAGTGCAATTGTAGTTTTGGAGAATATTTTAAGACACACAAAAATACAAAAAGATCATCTTAAAGCTTGTATAGTTGGGACTTATGAAGTTACAGGTGCTTTGTTTGCTTCAACTATCACAACTCTTGCAATTTTCATCCCTATTATCTTTTTAAAAGATGATGCTGGAAAACTCTTTGTAGATATAGCAATTGCTGCCTCAAGTTCTATAGGTATTTCACTTATAGTTTGCCTTTTTATGATTCCCACTTTTTTGTATGTAGTTTTAAAAAGACTAAAAATTAAAGATACAAAAGGATCACTCAGTATTCTTGTAGAAAGATTTGGTGAAAAAATCACCAAAATTATTATGAATTGTGTTATTTATTGCACCAAAACTACAATAAGACAAATTAGTAGTGTTCTTATCTTTGTGGGTCTTTGTGGCTTTTTTAGCTTTATTGCATTCCCAAAAACAGATTATCTCCCAAAAGGAAATCAGAATTTTATCATTGCTTATCTCACAACACCATCAGGGCTTTCTTTGGAAGAAAAGGAACATATTGTAAAAATTCTAAGATCTAAATTTCAACCATTTTTAACCACCAACCCTAATCATATTGATAATGATGAAGTTCCTTTAGTTAAAGATTTTTTTGTAAGTGCCGGTGAAAGTATTTATTTTTATCTTGTAGCAAACGATCCAAAAAGAATCAAAGATTTAATGGCTTATGCGCAGGAGAGTATAGATTCTATTCCCAATCTTAGAGGAGTTGTACTACAACAAGAAATTTTTAGTGGTGCATCTAGTTCAAGTATTGATATCAATATTAGTGGTTCGGATTTAAACTCTTTAAGCACAAGTGCCCACAATATCATTGAACTAATCAAAGAAAAAATCCCCAATTTAAGTATTAGGGTAATCCCTTCATTGGATGCAAACAATCAAGAAATAAATCTTTATCCTGACAATAGATCTCTTGCACTTAATGGACTTAATATGCAAAGTTTTGGAACAATCACAGAGGTAATGCTTAAGGGAAAAAATGTCGGGGATTATAGAGAAAATGGAAAAATTTTAGATCTGATTTTAGATTCTAAGCAGGCTATTAAAGATAGACAAACTTCCCCCGAAGATATACTTTATTCCCAAATTTATACCCCAAATGGAGGCATTGTGTTAATTGGCTCTCTTGCTGTTATTAAAAATGAGTATGGCGTATCAAGAATTCGGCACTTTGAACAAAAAAGAAACTTGCTATTGATTATTAATACAAAAGATGACACTCCTATTGAAAAGGTTGCAGATATTTTGCAACAAGAAATAATAAAGCCCTTAGCCAAAAATGATAAAAATGATATTACAATCTCAGGAAGTGCGGGAAAACTTCAAAAACTAAAAGCAGAACTCTTTAATGGATTTATTTTAGCAATCATCATCACTTATCTAATCCTTTGTGCTTTATATGGCAACTTTTTGTATCCATTTATTATTATTTTGACAGTTCCACTTGCAACTACTGGGGGATTACTTGGATTATTTTTAGTAGATAAATTTATAGCAAAACAAAATCTTGATGTTTTAACAATGCTTGGTTTTATTATTTTAGTTGGAAGTGTTGTTAATAATGCAATTTTGATTGTTTATCAAACCCTTATTAATATTAAACAATACCATCAAGAAAATAAGGAGGCTATATTAAATGCAACACAAAGTAGGTTATCACCTATCTATATGAGTATGTTTACAAGCGTATTAGCACTTATTCCTCTTGTTTTATTTGCAGGGGATGGTAGTGAAATTTATAGAGGTTTAGGAGCTGTGCTAATTGGAGGCATCATCTTTTCTACCTTTATTACTATTCTTATTATTCCTGCACTTTTAATGCTAAGCACAAAGACTAAAAAATGAAAAAGCTTCTGCTTATTTTAATTTTTATCAATGGTCTTTTTTCTCTAAATCTTGAAGATGTAATTCATATTGTTGTCTCCCAAAGCCCTGATGTAAAAGAAAAAATAGCCCTAAAGCAACAGGGAAATTATCTTAAAAAAGCAACTTATGGGGCTTTGATGCCAAGTATAGATACAGGATATGTCTTTAGCTACAATATTCCAAGTTCTCAAAGGCATTACACATTAAATAGTTTTAATATTAAATTTAACTATAATCTTTTTAATGGATTAAAAGATTACTATGCAATCCTACAGGCCAAAGAAAACACAAAAAGACTTGATTATAATCTCACAAAATCTCAAGCAGAGATTGTATTAAGAGCAAAACAAGCCTATATCAACATATTGCAATTTCAGACTCTTTTAAACATCCTTCAAGAGCGCAAAAAAAACATAGAATCTCAAAGAAATAAGGCACAACAATTTGTGCGTCAAGGTATTCGTGCAAAAAATGAATCTTTAAGTATGGAAATATTACTTTCAAATACAATACTTAGTATCAAAGATACAGAATTAAAACTTTCTTATCAAAAACAAACCCTAGAAAAACTTCTAAATACTTCTTTTGATACTAAGGATTTAGAGGATATTGATATTAATATCCACAAAGAAATAAACATATCAGAAATCTATCAAAATATTCTGGATCAAAACCCAGATTATTTAAATCTAACTTCAATGCTAGATAGTGCAAAATTTCAAAATAAAAGTGATTTTGGTAACTTTTTACCTACAATCAATTTAAGTGGGACAAAGTTTTGGTACATCGGTGGGAGCAATATTGTATCTACTAGTTATGGTCTTCAAAGTCAAATTCACTTAAGTGCAACTTGGAATGTTTTTAATGGGCTAAGAGACAATAATAAATATCAAGCCTCAAGAGTTTATACCCTATCCTTGCAAAATAAAATTGATGCCTTAAAAAGAGATTTGCATCTTCAATTACAAGATCTTGTAAGACAATTAATGCTTACAAAAGAACAATTTCTAATAAGCACAGATACACTTAGTAAGGCTGAAGAAAATTATAAAATAGTTAATAATCGTTATGCTCAAGGAATTGCAACCTATACAGAACTCATTGATGCAGAACTTTTATTAAATAATGCACGCACAAATATTGCTCAAGCAAAATATGGATTTGCATTACTTCTTGCACAAATTGACTATCTAGAAAATAAAATTTTTTAGATAAAAATGGTTTTTAGACTAAATCATAGTGCTTTCTCAAGAAGAGGTAATTGTATATTTGATAAAATAACCAAAAAAATTTTAGGAAATAAATGCCCCTATCAAATTTAAATTTTGAACAAAATCAAGCCGCAACAGCACCCTTTGGACACAATTTAGTTATTGCTTCTGCAGGCACAGGAAAAACCTCAACAATCGTTGGAAGAATTGCATACCTTTTTGAAAACAAGGTTGAGCCAGAAGAAATACTACTACTTACTTTTACCAATAAAGCTGCTGAGGAAATGATTGCTAGAGTGGCAAAAAAATTTGGTGAAAGCAAGGCAAAGAGTATCCAAGCAGGAACTTTTCACGCGGTATCTTATAAATACTTAAAAGAAAAATACAATATTGTTTTAAAACAACCAAGAGAATTAAAAATTTTATTTAAAAGTATTGTAGAAAAGAGGGTTTTTTTAAACCAGAATAATACGCCTGCTTACTCTTCTCAATATCTCTATGAAATTTATTCTCTTTATTTAAATGCCTCGAAAAATCAAAGTTTTGGAGAATGGCTTGAAGCAAGAAATAGTGATCAAATGCAATACCTTCCAATTTATGAGGATATTTTTGATGAATTCAATGAACTAAAAAAAAGTTTTAATTATGCAGATTACAATGACTTGCTTTTAAATTATAGAGAAGAAATGAAAAAAAACCCAACCCCCTATAAAGAAGTTTTATGTGATGAATATCAAGATACAAATCCTCTTCAAGATTCCATTCTTGATGCACTTAATCCATCTAGCCTTTTTTGCGTAGGAGACTATGATCAAAGCATCTATGCTTTTAATGGAGCAGATATTAGCATTATTGCAAACTTTACTCAAAAATATAAAAATGCACAAGTCTTTACACTTAGTAAAAACTACCGATCCAGTGCATATATACTAGATCTAGCCAATCGTGTTATTCAAAAAAATGAGCGTATCTATCCAAAAAAAATCGAAGTTGTAAAAAAGGGGGATTTTACTCCACCAAGGCTCTTGATTTATGATGAGTTATTTTTGCAATACCAAGAAATTGCCAAAAAAATTGCTACAGGTAATCCAAACTTTGAAGAAGTTGCAATCATTTTTAGAAATAATGCTTCAGCAGATGGTTGTGAAGCTAGTCTTAGAGAACTTGGAATCCCATCAAAACGCAAAGGAGGACTAAGCTTTTTTGATACAAAAGAAGTAGCCTTGATTCTTGATATCTGCTCTTTACTTTTTAACAGTAGGGATATGATGGCTTTTATCCACACTCTAAGCTATGGCACAATGATAGGAAACTCCATTGCCAAAGATATTTATGAGGCATTTTTAATTCTTGGAGATGGTGATATCAAAAAAGGAATTCTCTCTCCAAATGATAAAAAACCCTATCATACTAAAGTTAAGAATACACAACTAGGACTTTTTGATGACTTTATCCAGTTAGAAAAAGCAGAACGCTTTAACTCCTATTTGTTAGATGAATTTGCATCACACCCCATTCTATCCCATCCAAAATTTAATAAAGAGAGTGCATTATTCTTGCAAAACTTTTATTTACTCTTTAAACAACTAAATAGGGAAAGAGATCCAAAAATAATGATTTATAAAATTACTGATAGTACATTTTATAAAAATATAAAAGAAATTTTGGCAAATGAGAGATCAAAAAATAAAGACGGAAGCATTGATTTAAGAAGAAAAGAGGAAGCTTTAGAAAAAATTGACAGAAAGATTTTATTATTAAACAATCTCGCAAAACGCTATGACCATATAGGAAAATTTTTAAATGCAATGATATTAGGATCATCAGAAGCAGTGCAGGGTAGTGGAGTAAATCTTTTGTCAATTCACGCTTCAAAAGGCCTAGAATTTCAAGAAGTTTATGTGATTGATTTAATGGAAGACAGATTCCCAAATACTAAACTCATTCAAAAAGGAGGGAGCTTAGAAGAAGAAAGGAGATTATTTTATGTTGCAGTAACTCGAGCTAAAGAAAAATTATTTTTATCTTATGCCAGAAAAGATGCGCTAAAGAGTATTGATTACAGACCCTCCATTTTTTTATATGAAGCAGGAATGATACTTGCTTGAATTACTTTCAAAAAATGTGTTAAAATCGTAAAGTTTTAAGAGAGTATAAAGTGGTAGTGTGAAAAAAATGTCTTACTTTTTTCTTAATCGTATTAAAAGATCTTTTATTGCTCTATCGATGACAAGCTTGCTTTGTCCTAGCGTAAGTAGTGCTGTGGAAGGACCAATTGACAATAATAGTGATCCTAACAAACAAGTAACTGTTGGTAATGTTTTACAAGGGGATACTCTAAGTGGCTCTATCACCACGAGTGGGAATAATGTTCATACAACTGTAAATTTTAGAGGAGACTCTAAAATGGAAAATGGGCAAATCTCTGCTGTTTTTAAAAATCAAAATGGAGCCACTGAAAACGCAGATACCAAAACAGGAGCTACCAATACCATTATTCTTCAAGAAAATTCTGTATTAAACCTCACTGCAAATGCTAATCAAGCAGGAAATAATGGTCCTGATACAGTGACTACAGATCCTGCATACTCTATACTTGCAAGCGGAAGTGGAGCTCAAAATACTATCAGCGATATTACTACCGGAACTGCTAAAGGAGCTATAGCTGGTGCAATTTTTGCAAAAGATGGTGGGATTAACCTAATTAACAATCTTAGAAACACTGCCATTTCTGGAGCAGTGATAGCAGAGGGCAAAGGTAGCACTAATACACTAAGCTTTGATCAAGGAACTAATCTTACAGGTTATATTGCCACACTCAAAGGTGGAGTAAATACTCTCACTCTAAGTGAAGGCGCAACTCTAAATCTAGCCAAGGAAGCCACAGAAGGTGCAAGTATTCTTGCAAATGGGATATCAGAAGCCAAAGAAACAAAAGATGACATACCTTCTATAAATACCATTAAAGGAACTACTAAAGAAAAAAATACTATCTCTGGAGCTATTGTTGCAAAAGATAAGGGGATTAACAATATTGATATTTATAATCTTGAAGTCTTAGGAGATATTAAGGCAGTAAATACTGGAAGTAATACTCTTGCCTTAGAAAAAGGATTTTTAACAAATATATCAACTACAGGAGAGGATTCTAAAAATAGCATTAATCTTAATGGAGATGCAAGCATCAAAGGTGCTATTTCAAATTTAGAGACTACAGGAACTGCCAATAAAACCAATAATGGCATAAATACCATTACTCTTAATGATAACTCCACGCTCAATTTAAATAAAGGATCTAATACTAGCGGTGCAGCCATCTTTAGTTCCAATGGCTCCAATACTATTGGTGGGAATAGTATAGGCGCACACAAGATTACAGGCAATATCACAGCAACAAAAAGTGGCAAAAATACAATCACACTTCAATCACTTACAATGACTGGAGATATCACGACAGATGAAAGTGGTATCAACACCATTACACTAGGGAGTTTTAATGCTACAGAAAAAAGCACAATTATAGGTGATATCAAAGCAAAAAATAAAGGTCAAAACACTCTTCATTTCACCAATGTAACACTCACTGGAAATATTTTTGCAGGAGATTCTAATGATGTAAAAGAAGTAGCTGGTGGAGGATACAATGAGATTACTCTACTAGATAGTTCTGTAAGTGGTAACATCTCCGCACAAAACAATGGCAATAACAGATTAGTTTTGGGAAATGGTGGAACAAAAGCCACAGTCATCGGCTCAATTAAAGCTCAAAAAAATGGTAGCAATGTTATTGAATTTAATAATGGGGAAGTAAATGGAGGCATTTTTGCAGAGGGAGAAAAAGCTACAAATACCATCACTCTAGGTAATCAAACTTATACAGGAATTATCAAATCCAACATCACTGCAACAAATAATGGAACAAATACTATTAGTATCCAGTCTGTAAATATGACAGGAAGTATTACAGCAAAAAATCAGGGAAAAAATACCATTACTGATAACAATCCTTTTGATACACAATCCACTATTACAGGTGGAATTATTGCACAAGATAATGGTAAAAACACAGCCACTTTAAAAAACATTGCTCTTAGTGCAGGAATCACAGCAGGAGGAAATGGGGCTACAAATACCATCATTATTGGCGGACAAGAAAATGGTGTAGTCAGTTCAGATATTACCGCAAATGCACAAGGAGCCAATGATATTAGCTTTGATAATCATACTTCTTTAGTTGGAAATATCCTTGCAAATGCAAATGGCACTAATACCATTAAAGAAAAAACTAGAGAAGATGGAACCATAAGCACCACCACCCAATCACTCCTTACAGGTTCAATTACAGCTGATAAAGGGAATAACACTATTACCTTAGCCAACACAAAAATTACAAAAGGAATTATTGCAAAAAATGCCGGACAAAATACTGTTGAAATTAAAACAACAGAATCTAACTATAAGTTAATTACAAACATTACAGCAGAAAGCGGAGGAATGAATACTATTACTATCGGGGAGAATGATACTAAAACAGGAATTTTAGAAGGCTCTCTCAATGCAAGTGGTAATGGATCGCAAAATACCTTAAGTCTCAATAAAGATTCTAGCTTCATTAATGGTTCAATCACAGCAGATGCCACGACAAATTCTAATGATCAGACCGCCACTAACAATATCACACTCAATCATTCCTCTCTTATCCATTTAAAGACAGAAGGTTATGCACTCTATGCTACAGGAATAAATGCAAGCAATACTATTACTGGAAATAATAACACTGGAAAAAACATTATTGAAGGAGATATTGTTGCAGATGGTGGCGAAAACACTATAGATGAAAATAAAAGAGCACTAAATACTATCAAACTGGATAATCTAACAATCAAAGGTGAGATTAATGCTTATAATGCTGCCACCAATACCCTTGAACTTAAAACTGCAAATATTACTGGAAACTTTCTTGCTCAAGATAGCGGAAAAAATGTTGTTAAGTTTAAGGAAAATAGCGAAGTAACTGTATCTGGAAGCTTTGTAGCAAGAACCAAGGGAACAAACACTCTTACCCTAAATAATGATGCAAATATTAATATTACTTCCAATAACAACCCTAATGCTTTTCAAGCAGTAGAAGAAGGTGCAATTAATAGCTTTACAGAAATAAATACCACTAACAATAATACAAGTGGCACTATTACTGGGCATATTTATGCACAAAACAAGGGAAGCAATCTCATCCAAGTGCAAAAATTAACAATCATAGGAAATATTATCTCTTATAACGGAATAAATACTATTACTTTGGGTGCAGATACTAAAAGCAGTATCCAAGGAAATGTGATAGCAGATAGTAGCAATGGTATTGGTAATACAGAATCTAAAAACACAATTACCTTAGATAAAAGTGCTTCCCTAGAGGGCTATATTATGGCAAATGGTACAAATATAGAGAGGGTAGCAAGAAATGAGATTATTTTAGGCACAAATTCAAAATCAGCCCTAAATCTCAATGGAGGAACTATTGCAGATAGTGATGGAAATCCCATTGGAACAGAAAATGATGCAATTTTCTCTGAAACAATCCAAGCCTATAACCTTATTACCGATAATTCAACAGGAGAAACACAGAGTGTTATTAGTGGGAATATATATGCCAAGGATAATACTCAAGATACAAGTCAAAAAGGTGGCAATGATATTACTATAAAGAATATTACAATGGAGGGAAATATCCTTGCAGATAGCAATGGAATCAATAAAATCATCTTTGGTATGGAAAATAAAGCAAGCAATATCAAAGGAAATATCCTTGCACAGGATGGAGGGAGTAATAATCTTGTTTTAAAACAATTGGAGCTTAATTCTGATCAAGGAGTTATCCAAGCTATGGGAAAAACTACTAGTATAAAAACTAGTAACACAATCTCTCTTAATAACTCAAGTTCAATCATCAATACTTCTTTAACTGCCACTCAAGAAAGTCTAACACAGCAACTAACAATACAAGAAACAGTTAATTCCATTACCATTAACAGTAAGTCTTATATTGCTCTTACTGGAAATCCTCTAAATGAGAATAATGCAATTGCTGCAATAGGCTATAAAGCAAAAAATGAAATCACTGATTATGTAGATGGGGATGTGATTACAGCAAATACTATTGCAGGAAATATCTTTGCTGGAAACATGGGGGTAAATAATCTCAACTTTAACACTCTAAAGATTAATGAAGATAGTTCGGGTGGTATCATTGCAAAATCAAATATGGATAATGCAAATGAAACAAAAAATAGGCTAATTATCAGGGATAATTCTTTAATCAAAAACACCTATATTCTAGCAAACCAAGAAGCGCAAAAAGGAGATCTTGGCACCATTCTTCAAACTAGAAATGAAATCTCTCTCTATGGTAGCGCTGTAGTCCATCTTACCGCTAATCCCGAAGATGAAAATGCAATTGCTGCAATAGGGGTGCACGCGCGCAATAGTATTGAAGATAATGGCAAGGGTTCGCACACGATTACTGGAAATATTGTGGGAAATTATGATGGGCAAAATGATATTTCTTTAAATCAAGTGGTAATGATAGGAGATGTAACTGCCAATAATACAGGACAAAATATCTTGCGATTTGGTTCAGCAACCAATAATACCAATAGTAATGGAAGTTTTTATGGCAATATTTCTGCAATCACAAATTTTGGTGCAAGTAGAAATACCTTTTACTTCAGAGGCATTGCAATTGGGGGAGAGGAAGCAAAGTCTATTTTTGCAGATTCAAAAAGTACAAATGGAGGATTTAATACCCTAAACCTCTATAATAATTCTTCATTAAGCAATATGTATATGATCGCCCAAGGACAAAACTCTATAAATACTATTGATTTAATGGATACAGCCTCTAAAATATCTTTAACTTCTGATCCCAAAACAGGTTTTGTAGCCTATGCTACAGGGAATGGATCGGCAAATATTATTCAAGGAGATAATAATACTGCAAGCCATACTATTACTGGAGGAATCCAAGCTGAGGATTCTGGAAGAAATGATTTTAAACTTTATCAATTAACTTTAAGCGGTGATGTAATTGCCAAGTCTTTGGGTTCTAATACCCTTACTTTTGGAAATACTACTAATGCTTCCACCTTTACTGGCAATATCACAGCAGAAGATGGAAACAATGCTATCACTATCACAAAAACAAATCTAGGGACAGATATTCTTGGCACAAATATTCAATCTAATGCAACTATTAATAATTCTTCAAATACTCTTACTTTAAAAGATGCTTCTATCTTGCAAGGGCAATTTATCAAGGCCTTATCAAAAACAACATCAAATGAAGAAAACAATCAAGTTAGTTTTTCTTCTGTCAATGCACTTAATCTTGAGGGAACTTCTTATTTAGTCTTGCGATCCCAAGATGATGTAATACTTGCTAGTGGTAATGGAGCCAAAAATACAATTACTGATACAACAAGTAGGAATGCTAAGGAAAATAATATTGCAGGAAATATCCAAGCCAATAACTCTGGAGTAAATGATATCACCCTTAAAAGAATCATTATGCAGGGTGATATTCTTGCAAAAAATAGCGGTTCAAATACTATCAATTTTGGGAACAATGAAAATGGTAATCAATTCATAGGAAACTTGATTGTAAGCAATGCTAGCAATACTGTAACCTTACAACATACTGCAATGACAGGCTATCTTCAAGCTCTGATAAATAATTCCAAAAATACATTGGTGCTTACTAATTCTACAATTACAGATGGTTATATGGTAGCTATATCTACCCAAAATATGGATGATGCTAATGGCAATGAAGGCGAAAATCCAGTTGCAGGTGCAATCAATAGCCTAAGCATTGATACAGATTCCACTATTGCATTTAAGGGTGTTCAAATTGTTAATGCAAATGGAGAAAAGGTTGGATCTGGAAACGATGCAATCTTTACACAAGGGGCTCCCTCTCAAAATCTAATCACTGATAATTCTTCAAATACACACACTATAGTAGGAAATATTACTGCAGATAGTGGTGGAAAAAATAACTATGAATTTGGACATATTAATATCACAGGCTCTATTTACTCTACCACTCATAAAGCAGGTAATACCATCAAACTAAAAAATAGCTCCACCCTAAAAGAGGGGGTAATTATGACTCGAGGTAATGATGTAGCCAATACACTAACCTTTACTGATAATGCCTCACTTACTCAATCCTACCTCCAGGCAATTTTAGAAAATAATAATGCAGGAACTCCCGATGATGAGGGAGTAACAACTCAACTCACTGCAAAAAATACTCTAATTTTTGAGGGCAATTCAACTTTTGGTCTAATAGGAGAAAGTAATCACATTGCTATTCTTGCAGATGGTGATGGGGCAAGCAATATTATTAGTGGGAATAAAGGTAATGTCAATGGAGATATTTTTGCCAAAAATGGTGGAATCAATACTCTCACCGAAGTGAGACATCTTACTATCAACACAAAAAACATTAAAGCTATTGGCAATAATGCAAAAAATAATATAAAAATTACAAATGAAAATGTTGCTAGGAATAATGATTCCAACTCTTTATTCTTAAATGCCGAAGCAGATGGCATTGCGGTTTTAGCAGATAATGGAAGTAATAGGATTGAACTTATTTTAGGAAGTCATAATATCACAGGGGATATTTTTGCAAATAATGCAGGAAATAATACACTAAGCTATAGTGGCAACACTACTGCTGGAACAAATAATGGCATTACTATTACTGGAAATATTTATGCAAGTACTCAAAGTTCAAATAACTTAACACTTCAGAATGCAATGGTTATTTCAAACATCATCAAAGCAACTGATGGCAGTAAAAACACTATTGCTCTAAAAGATAAAAATTCAATAGCAACCGGTAGTATAAAACTTGGTAATGCAGACACTATAAGAAAAGATGTGCTTATTGCAGATGGTTATGACAGTAAAAATACCATCTCAAGTACAAGCAATGAAGAAAGCATCATAACTGGAAACATCATTGCCCAAAGTGCGGGAAGCAATATACTCACAGATATAGCAAAATTTAAAATGACAAATGGCTATATCATAGCAAATGGGGATGGGTCTAGCAATAATCTTGTATTAAACAGAGATTCTCAAATTAGCCTAGTTAGCTCTACCTCAAAAAATGCAATTTTTGCAAGTGGTATTGAAGCCATCAATAAAATAAAAGACAATGATGTTAAAACTACTCCTACAAGCATCATTCTTGGAAATATCACTTCACAAAGAGGTGGTAAGAATGAGCTTAGTGTAATTAATTTATCTATCACTGGAGATTTAAATGCCTATAATGAAGGGAACAACACCATAAAGCTTGGTGGTGGCAATCAAGTTTTAAGACAATCTGATGGAACCAAAAATGAAGTGGGCTTCACAGGAGCTATTTTTGCAACAGGAGCAGATTCTAAAAACTCCATTACCTTTAGCAGTGGTGCAAAAGCCTCTTTGATCAAAAATGAAAATAGCAACAATGCTGTATTAGCCAGTGGTGATGATGCAAACAATACGATCACTGATAATAATAGTGGAAATGCATTAAAAATATCTGGGGATATTAGTGCCATAGATTCTGGAAAAAATACCATCAACTTTGATAACACCACAATGAGTGGTAATGTTATTGCTCGATCTGGTGGAAATAATATATTAACTTTTCAACAAGGTAATATCACAGAAACTCAAACTATTGTCTCAAGCGAAAATAATTCTCTTAACACTCTAAATTACAATAATTTTAGCTTTAGCAATACAACAGATCAAAAAGATCATTTCACACTAAATGCCTCTAATGCAGGAGAAAATAGGCTATTTCTCACAATAAAAAAAGATGCGAACCAAAAAAACCTTGAAGACTTAAAGCTTAGCATTACAACCACAAATCAAGGAATCAATACCATTATCGCACAACAAGTAAATTCAGCACAGGCTAATATTTCCTATAGTGGTGGTAGCACTACTGCTGTTTTTTCTCAAACTAAAAGCACTGATGATAATACAGGAGGAAATATTAATGTAGCTGCCTACAGTGATGGGGTTATGCTCACACTTAATGCAAGTAAGGCAAATGATATTTTTAAAGATTTCAGAGATCTTACATTGTTCTTCTCAAATCATACACGCGTTTATATGAAAGATAAAAGCAACTATTCTTTTGCTGGGAATTATGTAGGTGATGTAAATTTTCTAAAGCTTGGTACAAAAAATGATAATGAAATCAATCTTACACTTGAAAATAATGCAAGCCTTATAGCTTCTTTATATTCCAATGGTAATGGAAAAATAAATCTAGAGCTTAACAAAAATACAAAATGGATTGTAATACCCACAGATGGTGATGCAGTAAGTATTAACAAGCTTACTACTTCATCATCTGCAAATACAAGACAAACAACCATCACTCTAAATTCTGATCAAATGCATCAAGATACCCTAAAACAGGGAAATACACTTGTTGATCTTGCAACAGGTGGATATGCTACAAAGTATGGTGTGGATAAGACAAGCCACACATCCCTCTCAATTGCCTCGGCTGGAAACTTAAATGATGTGATTTTTAGAGTTTATGCAGATACTATCCATAAACAAAGTGATGTTGTTAAAGTTAATGGTATCAATAATGGAGATACTACTTCAAAGGCCCTATTACAAGCTTACTACACAGTTGAGAGTTTGCAAAATGCAGAAAAATATATTTATCAAGATAATGAAGAATTAAGTGTAAATAATACTCTTGTTGCAACCATTGAAACAAATGCAAAAGATAATTTTAGCTTTGATATATCCAAGCCAACAACTGTAGAACAAGGATATCTTCTTGTTACTACAGAATTTATTAAAAAGACAGAAGATAAAACTCCTCTTGGAAAAAATAGCGAACAAGTGGATAATTACTACATTAAGGCTTATAGTGCAGCAATCAAACCTCAAGAAGCACAAAATACCTATAGTCTTTTGTCTGCAAATTATCTAGTCTTCTTATCGGGTATCAGTGATATTAATAAGCGTTTAGGTGAAGTAAGAGATGAAACTTATAATCACGGGTTGTGGGCCAGAACATTTTTTGGGCAAATGTCTCAAAATCAGGGTATTGCCATAAGCAATAACTATATTAGTGCACAAACAGGTTATGACTTTGCTCTTCCAACAAATGGCGGTATGCATTTTATAGGTTTTTCCTTTGGATATGGAGCCCATAGCCTTGTCTCTGATGCTTGGAAGATGAATTCTTCTGTCTTAAGTGGTTCTCTTTATTATTCTTTTGTAAAAGATTCTGGAATCTATGCAGATACTGTGTTTAGATATGACTATATTGATAGTAAGCCACAAGCCCAAGATATTACCAATCAACTACTTTCGCACGCCTTTTCACTTTCTGAGGAAATTGGTTATCGGGCCTATTTTGATTCTAAACAAAGATTTTTCTTTGAAGCTCAAGGTCAATTTATAGGTGCTTATATGACTGACCTTACAGCCCTTCAGCAATACTCAAATAGAACTGAAGCAAAACTATACTCAAAAATGAGTAACTCTTATCTATTTAGAGGAAGAGTAGGTGGAATTTTTGGATATAGGCTAAAAACAGCAAAAAATCAAACTGATTTTAGACTAGGAGCTTCTTATGTTGCAGATTATAATATGGCAAAAATAGATCTTGAAGTAGAAAAGATTGCCACAGATTCTAAAAACCTTGGTTTTAACCAAATGGCATTAGTATCACTAGGAATCAACTCTTACTTAACTAAGAGCTTAAGACTTTATTTAGAGGGTGAAATAGGATTTTTAGGTAAGACATTAAATCAAAATTATGCAGCAAACTTAGGGCTAAGATATAGCTTTGGAACAACAAAGCGTGAGGTTTCATCTAATTCTGAAGTAGATCAAAAAATTGTAGAAGATGAATTTGAAACTTTAAATATTGAAGCCTCACAAATTAAGTGTAATGGATGTAATCCAGAAAGTGGTTTTTATATCAAACTCTTAGACTTGCCAGAACCCAATGCGGGGCTAAATAATTATTTAAATAAAATGAATTACAGAATCCATAAACAGGATGGAAAAGTAACTTATTATGTAGGACCTTATAAGAAATTAGATGAAGCTAAAAAACAACAAGATATTGCAACTAAGATCAAACAAAGTCTTACCAAGAATCCAAGCACCAACACGGATATTTATAAAATTAATAACAAAAGCAAAAGATAAGGAGAATATAGGTGCAAAGTCATATCGGTTTTAAAAAATCACTTATAGCGTATTCTCTCTCTATTATTCTCTATCCTCATTTAATCTATAGTGCAGATTCTATTACCAACACCAACGAATCTGATAAACAAGTAATAATAGGTCAGGGGACTGAGGATAAACCCAACCCAAATGAAGTTTTAAATGGTTTTATTAATACTAGTGGCAATGGGAATAATACAACAGTAACTTTTATTAAAAATAGTTCTATGGCAAATGGTTCAATTAGTGTTGCTGGTGGCTCCAATACTATCAAACTCCAAGATAATAGCTATTTAAATATTACTTCTGCAATTCGTGCAAATAGTGGGAGCAATACAATACTTGATGAAAGGACCACAGCTTCCAATAAAAGCACCATTTCTGGAGGCATTATGGCTCAAAATGGAGGTAGGAATAACCTCCAAAATCTAAAAAACTTTTCTATATCAGGAACGATAAATTCTGATGGCAATTCAAGTAGCAATATAATTTCTCTTCAAAATAACTCTGGGATCTCTGGTGCCATATCCGCCAACAATGGTGGAAGCAACACGATTACACTAAGTGCTGATTCTATAATCAATATTACTTCTACCACCACAGAATCTGCTTCAATATTTGCAAGTGGGAGCAATGCAAGTAATAACATCAATAGTAGCGGTAATGGCATTATTAGCGGTAGTATTATCGCAAAGGAGGGTGGAAGCAATAATATTACTTTAGAATCTTTAAAGATGGGTGGAGAAATTAATGCAAACAAAGGCAATAATACTCTTCTAGTTAATACGCTTACTTTTAGTGGAAATAAAAAGGATATTACTGCTAGTAATGGTGGAAAAAATACTTTACAAATCAAAGCAAGTGGTGATTTAAACAATATCATCGCCAAAGATTCTAGCTCTACCAACACCATTACTCTAGATGGTAATGCAAAAATCCTAGGCTATCTATCAGCAAGTGAGGGTGGGAGCAATACCATTACTTTAAATGGAAATGCAGGATTTAATTCTAGTACAACCACACAAGATAATGTTTCTATCTATGCAAGTGGAAATAATTCAAGCAACACTATTACAGGGGAAACTAGTAATGGCGGAAGTATTAGTGGAAGTGTGGTTGCATCTAATAGTGCCACAAATACTATCACACTTAATTCCTTAAATATTGGTGGAGATGTCAAAGCAAATGGTGGAACNNTCTACCAACACCATTACCCTTGGGAGCAATATTAGCACATTTGGCTACATCTCTGCTAGCAATGGTGGAAACAATAATATCACTATCAACAGCTCTGGCTTTACTTCTACTGCTACTACTACAGATTCTGCTTCTATCTATGCAAATGGTAGTAATTCTATAAACACTATCAATGGTAGTGGAAGTGGAAATATTAGTGGTGCCATAATTGCTACAAATGGAGGGGTTAATAATATTACTTTGAGCTCTTTAAATATTGGTGGAGATGTCAAAGCAAGTGGTGGAACCAATACTATTACTTTGAATAATGGAAGTTTAAAAAATA